>JAYTUV010000075.1:0-6350 GCA_043744395.1 Aestuariivirga sp. | reverse complement strand
TGCTTTGCTGCCAGTATTGGCCACTGCAATGGCGCTGGCCAACCCTGCAATACCGCCGCCGATGATTTTGATGTTCATTGTATCCATTGTGCCAACATGCCACGAATTTAAAAGCAATTCATGTGGCGGATTGATGCTTGCGGCTTTTGTCGGCAAGCCTTAGTAGAACGCTCATATTCAGGAGTTTTTTATGGGCTTTATTTCAGATTCGCTCAACCGTATTCAACCATCGGCCACGATTGCCATCACCACCAAGGCACAAGTTTTGCAGGCCGAGGGTAAAAATGTGATTGGCTTGGCTGCAGGCGAGCCTGATTTTGAAACGCCGCGCAACATCAAAGACGCTGCAATTAAAGCGATCAATGATGGAAAGACGCGCTACACCGCTGTGGACGGCATTCCTGAACTGAAAAAAGCGATTTGTGCCAAATTCAAGCGCGATAACGATTTAGATTATAAACCATCGCAAGTTTCTGTGGGCACTGGCGGCAAGCAGGTTTTATTTAACGCATTGATGGCCACTGTTAACGCCGGTGATGAAGTGATCGTGCCAGCGCCTTATTGGGTGAGCTATCCTGATATCGTGATGTTGGCTGGTGGCAAGCCTGTGATTGTTCAGGGAGATGCGGCCAAGGGCTTTAAGCTGCAAGCAACTGATTTGGAAAAGGCGATTACACCAAAGACCAAGTGGTTGATTTTGAACTCGCCTTCCAACCCATCTGGTGCTGCTTATTCGCATTCAGAAATGAAAGCGCTGACGGATGTTTTAGTGAAGCATCCTCATGTGTGGGTGTTGACCGACGATATGTATGAGCATCTGGTTTATGATGATTTCAAATTTGTGACGCCCGCGCAGATTGAGCCATCGCTTTATGAGCGTACATTGACGATGAACGGTGTTTCAAAATCCTATTGCATGACGGGTTGGCGGATTGGTTATGCAGCAGGGCCAGAAGTGTTGATCAAAGCGATGGCCAAATTGCAATCGCAGTCGACATCCAACCCATCAAGCATCGCGCAGTGGGCTTCGGTTGAAGCACTCAATGGGCCGCAAGACTTTATCCCAAAGCACAATGAGATTTTCAAAGAACGCCGTGATCTGGTGGTTTCTATGCTGAACCAAACCAAGGGTTTGAGCTGTGCCACTCCTGAAGGCGCGTTTTATGTTTATCCGTCTTGTGCAGGCACGATTGGCAAAACTGCGCCTTCTGGCAAAGTGATTTCAAACGATGAAGACTTCGTTTCAGAATTGCTGGCGTCTGAAGGGGTGGCCGCAGTGCATGGTGCCGCTTTTGGCACGTCGCCTTATTTTCGCATCAGCTATGCAACATCAACAACTATTCTCGAAGACGCCTGCACACGCATTCAGCGTTTCTGCGGCAATCTCAAATAACAAAGGAAGATAATATGTACGCTCAATCAGTTCCATTTTTACTCAAGAACATTGGCTCGATCACCAAGATATTAAAAAAAGCGGAGGCTTTCTGCGATGCGCGTAAGCTCGATAAATCAGTCGTTTTAAATCTGCGCACCTATCCTGATATGCTAACATTGACAACGCAAATTCTTATCATGTGTGACCAAGCCAAAGGTTGTGCGGCACGATTGTCTGGCACTGATATTCCAAGCTATCCAGATGTCGAAAAAACATTTGAAGAGATCTATGCGCGCATCGACAAAACAGCAGATTTTATCAAGAGTATTGATGCCAAGAAATTTGATGGTGCAGCAACGCGCACTCTTAAACTGAAGGTGGGCGGCAAAGACATTGAATTGAATGGCAGCGATTATCTGAACGGCGCTGTTTGGCCGAACCATTATTTCCACATGGCTACGGCGTATAATTTGATCCGCAGCATTGGCGTGGAAATCGGCAAGGGTGATTTTCTGGGGCGCTAGTTGGTGACTTTTGATGTTTTTCTAGCACTTGCGTTGTTTGGCTTTATTACCGCGTTTACGCCGGGGCCGAACAACACGCTTTTGATGGCGCAGGGGATCAATTTTGGATTTCGCCGTACATTGCCTTTGATCATGGGGGTGGCCATTGGCTTTCCGATTATGATTGGTTGTGTGGGATTAGGTTTGGGGAAAATATTTGATTTCTATCCCGTACTTTACACCATCATGAAATATGCGGGCGCTGCCTATATGCTTTGGTTGGCTTGGAAAATAGCCAATTCTAAACCTACAGGCGATGGTGAAGCAGTGGTAGGTCAGCCGATGAGCTTCATTCAGGCCGCTGCATTTCAATGGATTAACCCGAAAGCTTGGATCATGTCTGTGACAGCACTATCGGCATATACGGTGGCTGCGCATTATTATGCGGGTGTTGCGTTTGTTGTGGGTACGTTTGTTTTTATGGGCGTGGCCAGCGCGTCAACATGGGCCATGTTTGGCGTGGGCTTGCGGCATGTGATGAATGATCCACGGTATTTTCGGATCATTAATTTGGCTTTGGCATTCATGCTGGTGGCATCACTCGTGCCGATGTTGTGGCATTGACACGTCTGTACTAAATGTCCGAAAAGTGAGAAATGCCGATACCAAATTTACCAAAAAGTATACCCAGTCTCAAGCGCTTCCTCTTCGCAGCCTATATCGACTTGAATATGATAGAGGGAAAAATACACCAAATGTATTGGGCCGAGCCACTTTGCTGTTTAGAGAAAGCAGTGATTCTACTCGAAGATCGGAGATACTTTAGGCATTCGGGCATAGATTGGCGCTCATCAGCGCGTGAATTTTGGCGCATGATAACTTTGCGACGTTTTGGTGGCTCTTCAACAATTGAAATGCAATTTGTTAGGACTTGTACTGGTTATAAAGAGCGAACTATCAGTAGGAAGCTATATGAAATGTTTTTAGCTTGGGCTTTGGGCCATAGAGTCAGTAAACATCAGATACTTAAATCCTATTTGGAAATAGCCTACTTCGGCTCGGGATTGAATGGAGCAGAACGAGCCGCAAATAAACTATTTGGTAAATCAGTTTGGCAGCTTGATGTTGAACAAAACTACAATCTAGCTTCAATGTTGGTTTATCCTAGGCCAAAAGTACCAACTGAAAAATGGAACATTAAAGTTACGAGACGAACAAGCTATGGTTTAAGACTATTTAAGAAAATTGGGCCGACTGCTTTGAAGTAATGACCGCTCTGAACATTTGTCGAATCGTTAAGTCTTCAAACTTTTGTTTTTCTAACATTTTTTGTACGAATTGTTCTTCGTCAAGCCTTCCAGTATTTAGATAATCTAAACCACCGTAAATTTCTCTGCTAATTTCAAAAATTGAACTTGAGAGACAAATTAGAGTTTCTTCTATTTTAGTCACTTCATTGCTGCTTAAGATTTTTGGGGCAAGGTCACCCGCAGCATTCTCCAACTTTGAAAGTCGAACAGCTTTTTCGAGGATATTTCCAAGTTTTACAAATGGCACTCTAATTCTATCGTTTATACTTGCATCAATTGCTGTTCCATTTTTTAAGTTTTTTACAAATCTAACTTTCCATGAAAGTTCGGCTTCATTCCAATCTGTGAGTGCATTATCGTAAGCACTTCTCGCTTCTTCAATTTTTTCGGGAGAACCAGATTGAATTGCCCAAAAAAGTCTTCTTGTTCGAAAGTGTCGTTTGCTTGCTAGAGACACAAGATCATCAAAAAGAGTTTTGGTCTCCGAATTCAATTTTTCGCTGTCTGCTACACGTTGTTGGAAGAGCCAATTTTTCAATTGCCAACGACCAGCCAAATAAGCAGCAAGTAAAACTGAAAGAAATGCCAGTCCGAATGTTTTCATCAGAGTCCACAGCCCGAAAGCCGCGTCTCCTAAAAGTGCTAGAAATAAATTTATAATTTGCATATTTTTAAAACACCAAATGTTTAGACCTACAGATAGTTCAAAACGCCCATTCCTTTGCCTTGCCTACTATAAAATCTCGAAACGCCGTCACACGTTTGGTATCCTTCAACTCCTCCGGATACACGAAGTAAGTATCAAACTGCGGCGCTTCTAAAGGCAAATCGATTTGAACAAGATTTTTATTGTCGCCGGGCACGATGTAATCTTGAAGAGAACCAATGCCTGCTCCTTCTTGCACTGCTCGCCTCAGGCCATAAGCGTTGTTTACCCGAAGAGCGGATCGGCGAGGGCTGCCATCGGGGCGACCTACGGTCTCAAGCCAATTTAGATTGTTGAGATAACCCTCAGTGCTGCCGAAGGTTACGATGCGGTGCTTGTCTAAATCTTCAACCGATTTAGGAATGCCAAATTTCTTGATGTAATCTGGCGAGGCATAGATGTGATGATGCACAGTGAAAAGTTTGCGCTGGATCAAATCAGGTTGCGTGGGTCTTCGCAGGCGAATGGCCACGTCGGCCTCGCGCATTGATAGATCAAGCTCCTCATCATCTAAATTTAACGTCACTGTAATATCGGGATAGAGCTCCATAAATTCTCGGATGCGCGGAGTTAGCCAGACTGATCCTAAGCCTACCGTGGTGGTAATGCGCAGTTCACCCGTCGGCTTTTCTTTTGAATCCATCAGGCGGGTTTTGGTGGCTTCAAGTTTGGTGAATACTTCATGGGCTGCACGGTGCAGCACCTCGCCTTGTTCAGTGAGGATCAATCCACGCGCATGACGGTGGAAGAGGGCCACTTTGAGGTCTTCTTCCAAGGCACTGATTTGGCGGCTAACGGCGGATTGGGAGAGCAGCAGTTCATGACCCGCATGGGTGAAGCTTCCGGCTTCAGCCACAGCGTGAAAAATTCTCAGCTTGTCCCAATCCATTTTGAATTACTCCGCCGCTTGTTTGAACGCAGGCCTTGTGTGCAAATATTTTTCAGCTTCAAGTGCTGCCATACAACCCATGCCAGCAGCTGTGACAGCTTGGCGGTAGATGTCATCACTAACATCACCAGCCGCGAACACGCCGGGGATCGATGTGGCGGTGCTCCACGATGCGGTTTGTAGATAGCCACCGTTCTTAAATGGAAGTTGGCCTTCGAAAAGCTCAGTCGCTGGCTTGTGACCAATGGCGATGAAGATGCCATCCACCGCGAGATCTGTGGTCTCTCCGGTTTTCACATTCTTCAAACGTGCCGTGGTCACGCTGCGTGGTTCGCTCGTTCCGATCACATCTTCCAAAGCTGAATCCCAGATTACTTTAATTTTGGGATGTGCGAACAAGCGGTTTTGCAAAATCTTTTCAGCTTTAAATTCGTTACGGCGATGCACGACCACAACTTCCGTTGCAAAGTTGGTCAGGAACAAGGCTTCTTCTACGGCTGTGTTGCCGCCGCCGACGACCAGCACTTTTTTGCCGCGATAGAAAAAGCCGTCACATGTGGCACAGGCCGAAACACCGAAGCCTTGGAAATGTTGTTCGGATGGCAGGCCCAGCCATTTGGCTTGAGCGCCTGTAGCAATAATCAACGCGTCACATGTGTATACCGTGCCACTATCGCCGACGAGTTCAATTGGTGAGCTTTTCAATTTCACAGAGGTGATGATGTCGCCAACAATTTCAGCACCCATGTGCTCGGCTTGGGCTTTCATCTCATCCATTAAAAATGGCCCCTGGATGGTTTTGGCAAAGCCGGGATAGTTTTCGACATCAGTCGTAATGGTCAGTTGGCCACCTGGTTGAATGCCTTGAATAATCAACGGCTGAACCATAGCGCGTGCGGCATAGATCGCAGCAGTATAACCGGCAGGGCCGGAGCCAAGCACAATGAGCTTGGAATGACGGGTGGACATTGGAGACTCCGAAAAGAAGGCGTGTGAGGTATGAGATTTCAGCATAGCTTATATGGGGATGTGGGCAAGGGGAATACAAGCTGTTGTGAACAGGGCGCTGGCGACGCGCAATAAAATTTCGTATAGCAGAACCATGAATAGCGCGGATGATCTCGACACCATTGATTGGAAAATTCTAAAAGAGCTGCAGAAGGCTGGGCGCATTACTAATGTTGAGCTTTCGGACCGTGTGGGTCTTTCGCCTCCGCCCACATTGCGGCGGGTTCAAGCACTCGAGAAGGATGGGTTTATTACCGGATACCGTGCACAGCTTGACGGCGCAAAGCTTGGATATGGCGTGCAGATGATGGTGTTGGTCGGTCTCAAGAGCCAAGCAGAGCATGAAATGCGGGATTTTGAACGACGAGTTGGCGGATGGCCCATCGTACGGGAGTGTTATGCAGTTTCGGGCGTGGCTGATTATATGCTCAAATGTGCGGCGCGGGATTTGCAATCGATTCAGAGTTTTGTGATGGGCGCACTCTCAAAAACGCCCAATGTTGAAAGTGTAAAAACATCTCTGGTGTTGCACGTGGCCAAAAATGAGCCGGAAGTGCCG
>JAYTUV010000074.1:0-1671 GCA_043744395.1 Aestuariivirga sp. | reverse complement strand
ATACGATGCTGCTGTCCTATGTCACAGAATCTGGCGATGTTGGCCACGGCATGGACGAGCTTTCGCAACGCCATTTGGGCCATAAACCCATCGCCTTTAAGGACGTGGCGGGCACGGGCAAATCCGCCATCAAGTTTGACCGGGTGGCCATTGATAAAGCCACAGCCTATGCCGCTGAAGATGCCGACATCACCTTGCGTTTGTGGATGGTGTTCAAACAAAAACTTTTGCACATGCAGAAGGTTACAGTTTACGAAACCTTGGAGCGGCCCTTGGTTCCCGTTCTTTGCCAAATGGAATTTGAGGGTATTGAGGTTGATCGTTCGGTGCTGGCAAAGCTCTCATCGGAGTTTGCCAACAAGCAAGCCATTGTTGAAACCGAAATTCATAAACTCGCAGGCCAGACGTTTAACATTGGCTCGCCCAAACAGTTGGGTGAAATTCTGTTTGATAAAATGGCGCTGCCCGGTGGCCGCAAAACGGCAACGGGGGCATGGAGCACTGACTCTGACGCACTTGATGACTTGGCAACCCAAGGCATTGTTCTGGCGCAGCGCGTTCTGGATTGGCGACAATTGGCCAAGCTGCGCTCGACTTATACCGACGCGCTTCCTGAATTCATCAATCCAAAAACGGGGCGGGTTCACACCTCTTATGCAATGGCCTCAACATCGACAGGCCGCTTGTCTTCGACTGATCCAAATTTACAAAACATCCCAGTGCGCACCGATGATGGTCGCCGCATTCGCACAGCCTTTATCGCCCCCAAAGGCAAGAAGTTAATCAGCGCTGATTACTCTCAAATCGAGCTCCGTGTTCTTGCTCATGTGGCTGACATTCCACAACTCAAAAAAGCTTTTGCTGATGGATTGGATATTCATGCCATGACCGCCAGTGAAATGTTTGGTGTGCCGATTGAAGGTATGGAGTCCTCTGTGCGCCGCCGTGCAAAGGCTATTAATTTTGGCATTATCTATGGCATCTCAGCTTTCGGCTTGGCCAATCAACTTTCAATCAGCCGCGAAGAAGCAGGCGAATATATCCGCACTTACTTCAAGCGCTTCCCCGGTATCAAAGATTATATGGAAGCAACCAAGGCCTTTGCGCGGGCCAACCAATATGTCGAAACCATATTTGGCAGGCGCATGCATTTTCCGCGCATCAACTCTCCAAACCCATCAGAAAAAGCATTCCTTGAACGCGCCTCGATCAATGCGCCAATTCAAGGATCCGCCGCTGATATTATCCGCCGCGCTATGGTGCGCATGATGCCAGCTTTGAGTGAAGCCGGATTGAAGGCGCGCATGTTGCTGCAAGTGCATGACGAATTGATTTTTGAGTGCGATGAAGCGGAGGTTGTTGCAACAACGAAACTTGTAAAATCCATCATGGAAAAAGCGCCAGAACCTGCATTAAAACTTTCTGTTGCATTGAATGTTGATGCCCGCGCTGCCAGCAACTGGGACGAGGCGCATTAAAGCGATTTTGGCCGCTGCCAAATCTCGCACTTTAATTTGACCCCAATATTGCAACGCCGCCGCTAATCATGGCAATGCCGATCCATTGCCAGATTGTCGTCTTTTCTTTCAACAAAATCATCGCCAGTAATGTGGCAATTGCGCCGTAAGCGCTGATGCCCATGGAGCCGAATTCTTTGTTCGGCAATCGCCC
>JAYTUV010000073.1:0-24351 GCA_043744395.1 Aestuariivirga sp. | reverse complement strand
GCACTTGTTTATCAACGCCCAGTTTATGGGCCTCATCAATGGTCACCTGTTGGCCAGACTGTTGCGACATGAGCTTTATGGTCCGTTGCAAAGCATCGGTATATTCGGTTGCGACAATTGTTTTGCCAGCAACTTTAACCAGATCCTTCGGGCCCCAGCCAAACCAGCCGATAATATTATCGGTGAAACTTGAAGACACGTCTTTGACGCCCCAAACGCTGAAGCTCAAAACCAAAAGCGCCATTAAAATTTTTGCGACCCAACCTTTGGCCGCATTGCGCATCATTTCGAGCATCGATCATTCCTTTCAAACACTGGGGCAGGGCGAACGATAACAAATCACCCTAAAACATCATAGGTAACCGCGTTTCTTCTCGCAAGTGCGGCATGTGTTTGCTATGAAGCGCGCCGAACCTAAGAACAAGAGGAAAAAATGGCATTGCAAACAATTAAGCCGATGGTTGCTGGTAATTGGAAAATGAACGGCACAACCGCCAATTTGAAGGAGCCGCGTCTCCTGGCCGGCATGTTGCGCGGGGTAAAATTGAAATGCGAAGTTATGGTCTGTCCTCCGGCCACATTGATCCGCCGTGTCAAAGCCGTGATGAAAGGCAGCCAAGTGAAAGCTGGCGGTCAAGATTGCCATGCCGCCGTTTCAGGCGCTCACACGGGCGATATTTCAGCGGATATGCTGAAAGACGCAGGCGCCACAGCCGTTATCGTGGGCCACAGCGAACGCCGCACCAACCACAAAGAAACTGACGCTATGGTTGCCGCCAAAGCCCAAGCCGCACACAAATCAGGCATCACCGCCATCATCTGCATTGGCGAAACGCTGGACGAACGCAAAGGCGGCAAAACCCTTGAAGTGCTCACAACGCAAATCAAGGCCTCGGTTCCAGCGGGCTGCACCGCCGCTAACACTGTGATTGCCTATGAACCCGTCTGGGCCATCGGCACGGGCCTTACCCCCACAATA
Source organism: Aestuariivirga sp. (assembly GCA_043744395.1). Taxonomy (GTDB): domain Bacteria; phylum Pseudomonadota; class Alphaproteobacteria; order Rhizobiales; family Aestuariivirgaceae; genus Aestuariivirga. The sequence continues at coordinate 23,372 of JAYTUV010000073.1, read as the reverse complement.
GCCGAAATCGCCGAAGCCCACGCCCATATCCGTAAAGAGCTTTCCGGCGTTATGGCGGAAGAGGGTGCCAAAACCCGTATTTTATACGGCGGTTCCGTGAAACCAACCAACGCATTCGAACTGATGGGCATCGCCAATGTTAACGGCGCGCTTGTGGGCGGCGCAAGCTTGAAAGCCGTGGACTTCATCGGAATTATCAAGGCTTATATTTAAGTTATTGATATAACGAAGCTAGTTGCCAGATTGCTCGTCACCCCTGCGAAGGCAGGGGCCTGCTTTCATAACACTAGAACTTCCGCTTTAACAAACTGTCACCGCCGCCAATGCCCGGTGTCGCCGAACTCAACGAATGCAGCAGTTCTTGCAGCAGCGTGAGTTCCGATCCTGTAACAGGGGTTTTGTTGGAATTGACATTAATCACGCGTCCATCTTGCAAGCCATATTGCGCCGTTGAAGCGACTTGATCACCTTTAGTAAAGCGCACAGCGATAACTTCGCGGCTGGTTTCAACAGGCGTTAAAAACGATTTGGATTCGGTGGTGCTCGTAATGTAGTAATAGCTGTCACCTTGGAAGTTGATTGAAGCGGTTGTGGAGGGCGATCCCAATATGCCTTCAACTTCAGTCTTCGACATACCTTCCTGCACTTGCGCGAAAGCGCCAGCTTTTGGATAGTAACCACGGTGGTTGATCTGTGGCGTGCAAGCCGTCATAAGACCCCCAACGAGAACCACAAACATCAACTGAGAGGCGCTAGTGCCCCGAACCAAACCCATCATGACCGAATCTTACATCCCAACTGAATTTTCAAACACCCTTTGCCCGCAACTGGCTCAAGGGGCAAGCCGATGATTTTGAGCAAGCTTTTCACTCGAAAACCCGTTACTGCAGAACGGCTCTATGCGGCGATTGTGGCATCGGCGCGGCAAGAGAAATTCTATGCTGAAATGGATGTGCCTGACACTTTGGACGGCCGGTTTGATATGATTGTGCTGCACATGTTTCTGGTTTTAGAGCGACTGAAAGGTGAAAGTGAGGGCTTTCGTCAACGGTTAACGGATGTGTTCTTTGCTGATTTGGACCGAACTTTACGTGAAATGGGCGTTGGCGACTTATCGGTTTCTAAGAAAATAAGGCCTATGGCAGAAGCCTATACGGGTCGTATCAGAGCCTACGATACCGCTACAGAGCAAGGGGATGACGCGCTGTTGGAAGCTTTGCAACGAAACGTCTATGCGGGTGTTGAGAACCCATTGGTGACGTCGCTCGCAGGTTGGATGAATAACGCAAAGGCAGAATTATCTGCGACACCAACAACAACCCTATTGGGTGGTGAAATGGGTGCGTTATGAGCAAAGCAAAAATTCCAAAGCTTGAATTTTCCAGACCACTGATTGTTGACCGTGTGCCACGCAAAGGCAGCCATGAAATTTTTGCCGCTGATGCAAATGAATGCGAGGCTCTTGCAAAAAGAATTGATTTACGGGCGATTCACCAATTGAAAGCTCATCTCATCGCAACACCATGGCGCGGGGGCGGGCTTCGCGTGACAGGCGGATTTGAAGTTGATTTGGAACAAGTTTCCATCGTCAGCCTCGAAGCGTTTCGTCTGAAACATAAGTTCGAAGTTGATCGCTATTTCTTGCCCCCCAAGATAACAATTGACGGTATTGAGGAAGATGCTGATCCAATTGAAAACGGCGAAGTAGATTTGGGAGAACTCGTTTCAGAAACACTGGCGCTTGAGCTTGACGCATATCCGCGTAAACCGGGGGAAGAGTTTGCGAGCGATCCCGACATAGCGCCACCTCTGCCAAAAAAGCCATCGCCCTTTGCAAGCCTAAAAATTGATGAAAAAACTGCAAAATAAGCAGATCTAATTTAGAGGTTGTCTCAGTTTCACAAGCCTTTATCTTAGGGGGAATGCAAGCAGACCATGAGAATCGGATTTTGACGATATATGACTGACCAACTCACTATCGCACTTGATGCTATGGGCGGCGATCTGGGGCCTGAAGTGGTGATCCCGGGTGCAGCCTTAGCTATGGTGCGTCACCCGGGTTTGCAATTCATTTTGTTCGGCGATGCAGCCAAGATGAAACCTTGGCTCGATAAAAATCCGAAACTGTCGGCAGTCACTCAAACACGCCACGCTGAAATTTCAGTCGCTATGGACGAGAAACCAAGCCAAGCTTTACGCCGTGGCCGTAACAAGAGCGGAATGTGGTTTGCCATTGATAGCGTTCACAAGGGCGAGTCGAATGCTGTCGTTTCAGCTGGCAACACGGGCGCACTAATGGCCATGTCGCGTTTTATTCTGCGAACGTTACCCGGCATTGAAAGGCCAGCCATTGCTGCCATCTGGCCAACAACGCGCGGTCAAAGCGTTGTGCTTGATGTGGGCGCAACCGTCGGCGCTGATTCCCGTCAGCTCATAGAATTTGCGATTATGGGCGAGGCTATGGCCAGCTGTTTATTTGGCATTGAAAACCCATCCGTTGGACTGCTCAATATTGGTGTTGAAGAAGTGAAGGGTAATGAAGACGTTAAGGAAGCTGCTCGTATGCTACGTGAGTTAAAACTGCCACTTCATTACGCTGGGTTTGTGGAAGGTGACGACATCGGCAAGGGCAAAGTTGATGTTGTGGTGACCGAAGGGTTCACCGGCAACGTGGCAATTAAAGCTGCAGAAGGCACTGCCAAACAATTCACTACATTTCTTAAATCCGCCTTGAATTCTACTCTACTGACCAAGTTAGGTGCATTTTTAGCCAAAGGCGCCTTTGATGCGCTGCGTGAACGCTTAGATCCGCGCAAACATAATGGCGGCGTTTTTCTGGGGCTTAATGGCGTTGTGGTGAAAAGCCATGGTGGAACAGACGCGGTAGGATTTGCCACTGCTATTGATGTGGCCGTTGATATGGTGAAAAACGGATTGGTTTCAAAAATTGCAGCGGATGTTGCAGCTGTAAATTCCGTTTTAACTCAACAGCAAGCCCAAGCGGCGGAGTAAGCCTCGTTCATGATAAGAAGCGTTATCAAAGGTGTTGGAACAGCGCTGCCTGAGCGCATCATGACCAATGCCGACATTAGTAAAATTGTTGATACGACTGATGAATGGATTGTCGAGCGCACAGGAATTCGTGCACGGCACATTGCGAGCGATGTGGAAACCACACGAAGTTTAGCTGTTGCGGCAAGCAAGAAGGCGCTCGACGACGCCGGAATGGCGGCATCAGATATTGATCTTGTTATCCTAGCAACATCCACACCGGACAACACGTTTCCGGCGACCGCAACAATGGTGCAGGCCGATCTTGGAATAACGCGCGGAGCCGCTTTTGATTTGCAAGCTGTATGCTCTGGCTTTGTCTATGCGCTGACCACTGCCGATGCGCTGATCCGCGCGGGGCAAGCCAAGGGTGTGCTGGTGATCGGCTCTGAAACGTTTTCACGCATTTTAGATTGGACCGACCGTGGCACCTGCGTTTTGTTTGGTGATGGTGCGGGCGCATTTGTGCTGACGGCAGAGAAGGGCACAGGCGATAATTCAGATCAAGGAATTTTAGGATCAAAGCTGCGCTCTGATGGGCGATATATGGATAAGCTCTATGTGGACGGCGGGCCGTCAACCACAAAGACAGTTGGGCATCTTCGTATGGAAGGTAGAGAGGTCTTCAAACACGCAGTCGTCAATATGACGTCTGTCATCGAAGAGACCATCGCCGAGCTAGGCCTTACGTCAAATGAAATTGATTGGTATGTTCCGCATCAGGCCAACAAGCGCATTCTGGAAGCAACAGCCAAAAAGCTCGGCGTTGCTGGATCCAAATTCGTCATGACTTTAGATCGTCATGGCAACACATCTGCCGCATCGATTCCACTGGCTTTTGACGCAGCTTTGAAGGATGGTCGGATTAAGCGCGGCCAGTTGGTTTTAATGGAAGCGATGGGTGGTGGATTTACGTGGGGTGCAACCCTTGCACGCTATTAAGAACAGCGCTTAAGTGATTGAGATAATAGAAACTTAGCTTGACCGAAAATGCCTCTGGGGCTATGAGTCGGTTAAATTAACCAGGGGGTTACATGAGCAGTAAGACTCTGACACGCGCCGATCTCACCGAAGTGGTGCACAGAGATATTGGCCTGTCCCGAACAGAATCGGCCGATATGGTCAACACTGTGCTTGATTTGGTATCGGATGCACTTGTTGCGGGCCATTCCGTTAAGCTTTCATCATTTGGAACATTTATGGTGCGGAGCAAACGCGAACGCATGGGCCGCAATCCAAAGACTGGCCAAGAAGTGCCAATTACGCCGCGCCGCGTTTTGGTGTTTCGGCCAAGCCAGATTATGAAGAATGTGATCAACGGCGAGGAACCCGGCGACATTGACTAACGCGATATTCGGGGGACGGGAGTTTGAGCTTGGATAAATCACCAGATGCTTTTCGCACGATCAGTGAAGCTGCTGAGGAATTAACTGTTCCACAGCACGTGCTGCGTTTTTGGGAAACTCGCTTTACACAAATTAAGCCCATGAAGCGGGCAGGTGGCAGGCGCTATTATCGGCCTGCTGATATTGAATTGCTCAAGGGCATTCATACGCTGCTCTATTCGCAAGGCTATACCATTCGCGGTGTGCAACGCATTCTGAAGGAAGAAGGCGGGCCATATGTTGTTGGCATTGGCCGTGGCGAAGTTATGCCGCGCAAGGGCGATGCTGCTCGTGAGGGTGCGCCACCTCCGGGCACAGCAAAGGTTGCACCGCGCCTCGGCAAAGGTGCTGTTAGACCAATTGGCGAAGCACCAAAAATTATTCATAAGCTTTCGTCTGTCCAATCGGACTCGCTTAAGGCCGCGCTGAAGGACCTGACCGACGCTCGCAAAATGCTTGATCCGATTGGCCGTTAGTACTGCTATGCGGTTATCCCGCACATGACCCTCGGTAAAATGATTCAATTGGCCTTGGGCAGCGTGGGATCGCGGCTTGCGGGGGCTGGTATTTCACTGATCACTCAGTTGGTGCTGACCCGCAGTTTTCCGGCGGCTGATGTGGGTGTTATTTTCTTGGCTATGTCGATGGCCGCCATTTTTAGCTTGATTGTTTCAGCAGGTTATCCATCGCTTTCGCTCACGCAGTTGCCACGCTTTCAAGCGCTTAGGTTGAACCGTCTCATAGCTGCTTTTCACGGCGCATTCCTAAGGGATTTTGCTTTTGTAACCGCCATTCTATTTGCTATAATTTTACTGGTGGTTATGTTTGCGCCAATTGACGCTGGCTTGCGCACTGCACTCATCTTTGGTTGCCTCTCGGCCATTCCATCGGGTTTGATGCGTTATAATGGCTCGCTCGCTAATACTTTGCGCCGTTACAGATTGGCATTCTTGCCTGATTTTATTGTTAGACCTGGCCTATTCTTCATTTATATCGCTGGTGCATTCATTTTAAGTTTTCAGCTTTCGCTTATTCACGTGCTGTGGGCGTTTATCGTTTCTAACCTCATTGTTGCTTCTGTGTGGGCCTATCTTATGCGCTCCGACGGATTACAGTTTAGCCATTGGTGGCAAGTTAAACCAAAGTTGACAGCAGCCTTGCGGGGCAGGCTCGTAGCGTTGATGATCGTTGCCGCCGTCACAACGCTATTCTCAGATGTCGTAACATTGATTGGTGGTTTCTTGCTGCCAGATGAACAAGTGGCGCTGCTCGGCCTAACCATTCGCCTTGCAAGTCTTGCAGGGTTTGTGATCCAAGCCTCACAACAATTTGTGCTCAATGACCTTACGCATGCAATAACCGTTCATGACACCAGGACTGCAAACTCAATCTTGCTGCGCATGAATTTGATGACGATTGGAACAGTCGTGGCGGCACTTCTTGCGGCAGTATTTTTCGGAAGATATTTTTTAAGTTTCTTTGGTGCGGTCTATGCTGAGGGGCACTGGCTTTTGGCATTATTCATCATTGGTCAAGCCGTCCGCGCGGTGAGCGGCATGAACCAACACATGCTCTCAATCGGTGGCCACCAACTGCGCTCGGCTATGGCATGCTTGGTTGGGATGATCATCTTAATTGTCAGCTGGCTGGTGTTTCAACCTTTCATTGGTCTGCTCGGCGTTGGATTTGCTGTCATTACGGCGGAACTGGCTTGGGGATTAATAGTCGGTAGCGAAACCCAAAAACTGACCGGCCGCAGGGGCGATATGTTTTGGCTTCTAGGGAATAATCAAACGTCAAAGCTTTAAGCTTGGACTTTACGGCGAGGAATGCTACACGCGGCACTGTTCGGAGCGTAGCGCAGCCCGGTAGCGCACTAGTCTGGGGGACTAGGGGTCGCAGGTTCGAATCCTGTCGCTCCGACCAATTCTTAAAAGGGATAAATTGCAAACTGTCTAAGCCGCAGAGTTGCCGTTCTTAGTTAGAATTTTCTTCAAGCTGTTGATAAAATTCGCGGGCATTTGACTGAGTATCAGTGTTCGTATCAGCCCCAAAACTGAATATGGATTGAGAAGTTGGCGGTATTTCCATTGGATTCTAAGACGACTTTGCACCTGCAATGAACGCTGAGTGTGGGATACGCTCGCACTTGTTTCAATTTTTTCTAATAAGACATCAGGCAAATTAGCAATCACGAGACCTGCCTTGGTCGCACGAAACATCAAATCATAATCCTCGGCATACTTGAAGGTTCCGGAGTAGACGCCAATCTTTTGAAAGATGTTACTACGCATCATTAAACTTGGATGAGAAACCGGAATATTGGACCATATCATGCGCCCTACATCTTTTGGATCCTCGGGATAATGTAAAGTGAAGTCAACACCTGTGATTTTAAAGACTTGATGCACTGCGCTACCAAGAATATCGATTCCAGACTGTTTTTCCAATGTCAAAAACTGTCTTTCCAATCGCGACGATTTTGCAATGTCACCGCAATCAATCAAAGCAGTGTAAGTGAAACCCTGATCTAATATTCTGCTGATAGCGTGATTTCGGACTTCGTTTACGCCAACATTTTTAGCGAGCGCGATAAGTTCATGGTCAAATCCTGACAGCAAATTATGATAGTCCGGCTTTCGCGCACTCCCGTCGTCAACAACAAATAGTTTGAAGGGCACAGTTTGCTTTTTGAGACTGTCCAAAGTCTGGACAATTTCGCTTCCTGGATTGAAGGCGGGCATTAAAACCGCAATTTTATTCTGCAAACTCATCAACTGCGAACTTTCAAAAAAAGACCAATAATTGAAGGATCTATTCCCAAAGTCTTTCTAACTTTGTAAACAATCAAACAATTGGCAATAATTAGGCCGAGTGCATTTGGAATAGCCACGCCATATGCGCCGAATGTGGTCGCAAGACTGAATTGCAGAACGATGGTCACGAAATAAGAAAAGCCCATTATTTTGAGATAGGCTTTTTCTTCGCCAATCATTTGCAGCATATATCCGGTGGGTCCTGCAACCGCGTCAAATGTAAACCCAATGGCCAAGATAATCAGCAGTGCATAAGCAGAGACAAAAGCAGGATTAAAAAGATGAAGCAAAGCTGAACCTGCAAAAATCAAAATTACAAAGCCAAGAACTGTAGGTAATGCAATGGCAAGGCTCAGAAGGCGCATGGTGCGCTGTAAGCCAGTTTTGTCGCCTGAGAAATGTAATTTTGAGATGATTGGTGCGCTGATCAAATTGCCGGCTATCAATACCAAGCTTAACATATTTGCGGTTCTCAGAGCTGCAAAATAGGGCCCAGATTCGACGGGTGACAAAAAATAACCCACGATTACGATATCAAATTGTTGGGCTAATGCATAAAGTGCCGCTGCGCCCCACATCGGCCAAACGACTTTTTTCCATTTGGAAAAATCATAGACCGCGATTTTTGAAAAAATACTGGGGACAATGTCAGTTCTGGCGAGCCAAAGCTGCCACACAGTAATTGCGCAGAGGCTGGCGCTCAGAGCGAGCAAAGCATAGGTAGCGCTTGATTTCAGGCCGTACAAAACAAAATAGAAAGCGAACGCACACCCGACGATCCTCCAAACAATGTCTCGAGGAGCCATGGATAGCAGCGTAAAACCGTTGGCCCTTAAGAGGCACGCGGCGAATTCTGCAAGCGTCATAAAGAAAGTAAGCAGCGTACTTGCAAACAAGTAATTGCTTGCCACCTCCCCGTGAAATTTTATATAAATAACAAGTCCGACTGAAAACAATACACCAAGTATAATTGGTGTAACAAGTGTAAGTATTGCTGACATCCGCATAAAACCATATTCACGGCGAATGTCGTTTTCTGTTTTGTATTGTGGCAAATAGCGCAGCACTGCTGTACCTAAACCTAAGCCTGCAAAAACTGACAGCGTGATCGCTAAAGAAAACCCAATTGCAAAGCGGCCGTACTCTTCGGGTGTTAAAGCATTGGCCAGAAGTACAAACATAAAGAAACTGAATCCAGCCGAAGCAACTTTCACCGATAGAGCAATGAACCCTTTCCCCAGCAGCTGTTTGGCAGCCGGATCATTTAAGAATACAGCGAATTTTTCTTTCAAAATCATTCTAATTCGGTTTTTTGCGGAACCGCGTCAGAATTGTATTTTCGAGTGTAATGTAAAGTCGCCGCAAACAGACCCCACATCATTCCCAACATCCAATAGAAATGCCGCCAGTGGTCTGCATCAATCTGGATGCCTTGGAATGTGACTTGCGACAGACAAGCAAAGACGAGAATGGAACAATTACGATATGGTGATCGTGTGAACACTGTCCATATTCCTATAAACAGATTACAGCAGACCAATGTGAAATAAGAAATGCCACCAATCCAACCATTTGCTGCGAATGCGTTCAGAAACGTGTTGTGCGGTGCTTCTCTGAAGATATGACCAAACTGCAATGGTCCAAAACCGAGAGGCAGTTCGAGCAGCATGGGAATGGAATTAAGCTGGTTGCCAAATCGGCCTCGTTCTCCTGCATCATAGTTTTTAACCAGCGTAAATCGATCTAAAAAAATGGCTTGCATGTCTGGAGATGAAAGAATCAAGAATAGTGCAAATGAAATGATAACCAAACCTACGAAAGAGTAGAAGACAATGCGACCCCGCGTATTGGCCGATTCCGACAGCATGAATGTCAGTCCAACCATGGTTACAGTTGATAGAAGCACATTGATCCATGCTCCGCGAGAAAAGGCCAGAAACAAACTGATGAAAATGACACCGAACTTCATTAAATCCCAAATTGGTTTACGACTATCACCCAGCAATAATCGCTGGGCAAGAAAGACGCAGGGAAAAACCAGATATGTCGAAAAGACGTTGGGGTCTTTGAACAGGCCAGTCGCGCGACCATAACCAATCAAACTGTTTGCGCCCAAAGCAATGTAAGTTTTTCCGATTGTGGCCGGAAATATATAAGCCAACATCGCAAGACAGCTAGCGATCACGGCACCAAAAACATAACCGGATGTAATGAGTTCGAAGCGCTTTTTTGTATCGACCGCCAAGAAACTAGCGACGAATATTGCGGCAATTGACATGAACGTCGAGGTGATTACGAATTGCCTTGCTTCATCGGTGCTCGCGACCAGCGAGTAACCTAAAAAGCCGCCAAAATTATAGAACAGCAACAGCATGATAATCGGCGATATTGCTGGCGGCAAACTGAAGCCAGAAAATAAAAATGTGGCGAAAGCCAAGAAAAAAAAGATGTCGGTTGGCGCGGGTTCAAAAATAACCACAAATGAGGACGCAAATATCAGCCAAACTAGACAAGAGCGCAGCCGTGCAACTTTGTCGTCATAACCCAAACGGGCCGCGTTCATCGTAAGGGAAGTCATTTAGTAGGCGTTATCCGTGTTCAGCAAAGCCAATGGAGTTCTTGCTAAAATGTAAAGATCAAAGGTTAACGACCAGTTTTCAATGTAATAAAGATCATGCTCTACACGGCGTTCAATCTTTTCGGCAGTATCGGTTTCGCCGCGCCAACCATTGATTTGCGCCCAGCCTGTAATTCCAGGTTTCACCTTGTGACGCGCGAAATAGCCATCCACTACATTTTCATAAAGTGAGTCTGCGGCTTTGGCTTTGGTTGCGTGGGGGCGGGGACCGACCAAAGACAGATCACCCTTCAACACATTAAAAAATTGTGGCAACTCGTCCAAGGTTGTGCGGCGGATGAAACGGCCAATACGGGTTACGCGTGGATCATCTTTGGTGACAAGCTTGCTGGCACTCAAGTCTGCCTCATCAGTAAACATCGACCTGAACTTATAAACCTCAATCAGCTCGTTGTTAAAACCAAACCGCTTTTGCTTGAAAATAACAGGCCCTTTGCTGTCAAGTTTTACAGCCAGAGCAACGGCACCCAAAATGGGCGCGATCACGACAATGGCACAGCACGCAAGAACCTTGTCCATGACCGACTTTATGAGGAGGCCCCATTCGCCAAGCGGCCTGTCAAACATGTCAAGACAAGGCAAATTGCCAATATAGGAATAGGCGCGCGGGCGATAGCGCAGCTTTTGCCCATATGCGCTCAAACGGATGTCAACTGGCAAAACCCAAAGTCGGTTCAATATCTGCAACAACCGATCTTCTGCAGTCACGGGCAACGTGATGATAATGCTGTCAATGCGCGTGCTGCGCGAAAAATCAATTAAGTCGTCGATACTGCCAAGCTTGAATACACCATGCGCTTCAGCTGAACTCCGATTGTCATCACGATCATCAAAATAACCCACCAAGGACATGCCGGTATCATGATGAGCTTGTAAGTTTGCGATAACTTTGGCCGCGGATTCTCCGCCACCCACAATAACTGCACGTCGATTAAACCGACCATATTGGTTGAATTTGCGCAGCATGGCAGCAACGAAAAAGCGATAGGTTAGAAAAAATGCAAATCCCGCGACAGCCCAAGTTAATAGCCAGCCGCGCGAGATGCTGCTACCCTGTTTTAAAAGGAATAAAGTAAATACCAAGAGCGCGAACAGAAGCGCCCAAGATACAAACAATCTGAAAATACTTTTTGCCGGCATTAATAAACTATCAAGACGGTACAGTCCGGAAATTTCAAGCATGAGTGGCAGAACAATGGCGGCAAATACAGCGCAGGCAAAAAACACTAAATTATCAACGCGGGCTGTAAAGCCTGGATCACGCAAAGCACAAAGCAGCGCCAACAAGAACATAACAAGACCATCGCCAACACGCGCAAAAACGGCAACAACGCGTGGCGCAACAAACTGAGAGTTGGTGAGCGATCCGCCTAAGGCTTGGCGAAGCGGGCCACGTCCCGACGTTACGTCTATTCTGCTAAAGTCGATTGTCGCTGCAAAATTTAATGATTTAGGATCTGGTTTCATGGCCTGCTTCAAATTCATACAATCAACATGTGATTGCAGACAGTTCAGCAAGTTCCAGTCCGATTTCTCTGCTTAATCGAAACGGTAAATGGCGTGGTTAAAGAAGGGTTAACAACAAGTTTGGTAAAAGCTCAAAATCTTCTGGGCCATGATCCTTACGGTGTTACCCTGTTTTAATTTCTTTGCCAATTCAACGGCCTGTTTTGCAGCTTTTTCTGGTTGATCAAGAACACTTTCAATCAGGCGAGCCAGCTCAACAGGGTTATTGGGCTCACATAGTTGATGTTGAGGAACAACCTCAGATATACCTCCAACATTACTTCCAACGATCGGTTTATGAGCCGCAATGGCCTCTAACATGACATATGGAAATGATTCATTTCGGGAAGGTAAAACGAAAATGCGCCCGAGATGGTTGGCCTCGGGCATGCGCATTAGGCCAGCGAAGTTAACTTGATCTGCAATTCTATGTTCTGCGGCCAGCGTCTTGAACGATGCAATATCTGGCCCATCGCCAACCAAAGTTGCTGTCACCTTCCGCTTCGGTTTCAAATGCGCAATGGCCTTCAGCAAAACATCGACACCCTTGAGGTGGCGCATCTCACCTACGAACAAAAGATCTCGAGCGGAGGAGGAAACTTGAACGTTAGAAAATTCTTCGGGCAAAAGGCCATTATGAACCACAACAGACTTGCAGTGACCAAGGCCAATCTTCTGCTTAAAAAGTTGTTTTTCAAACTCACACACAAACACCATGCCAGAATTGGTTTTGCGCAGAAGCCACTCGGTGCCTAAAAATATTGGCCCAGGAAATGTGTTCCAGTCATAGTGCAAACTGCCGCCATGTGGAGTGTAAAAACCTGCTTTGCCACCCAGCTTCGCTGCAAGACGCCCATAGAGCCCGCCCTTGGCGCCGTGACCATGAATAACATCAACATTCAGAGATTTGGCCAATGCCAATGCTCGTCGCGTACAAGCAATATCACCAAGACCGGGGCGTTTTGACATCGCCTCACGGGTGACACCTAAGCTGCAATGTGGCGCGGTTAAAGCCAGAAGTTCAACTGCGTTTTGCCCACCCGTTGCTCCGTCGCAATAGATGCCCACGTCGTGTCCAAGTTCGGATTGTGCCTTAACCAAATCTCGAACATGACGGAATAATCCGCCAACCGGACTGCGAAAAACATGCAATATCCGCATGACTTAGAACCAGCGTTCCCGCACATAAATAATATCACCGGGGAACACCTGTGTTGTCAAAGGCACTTTGTACGTCTGGGTTCCAGTAGCGTTGCGGCGCGTGATCAGAACATCGGCTTTGTCAGCACGGGTGCTATAGCCACCACCAACTGCAATGGCGCTCTGCACTGTCATTCCTGCTTGATACGGATAGCTACCAGATGTGGTCACTTCACCCAAAATAAAGAAAGGCCGTAAGGTTGTGACTTGCACAGACAATTTCGGATCGCGCAGATAGCCCGCACGCAAACGGCTGGTCAAAGCATTTTCAATTTGAGGCGTTGTCATCCCCGCAACAGTAAGAGTTTGCACATAGGGCATAGAAATAGCGCCAGATGCATCAACAGGGTATTCACCTGTCAAATCTGTTTCGCCCGCCACTTTTATGCTGAGTTTATCGCCAGAACCAACGCGGTAACCCGTTGCAAATTCATATGAAGAAGAATGCCCTCGTGTGCCAAACGGCGGCAACGGGCCATTTGGCCCATGATCGGGCACTTGTGTAATGCTGGATACGGCTTCAGTGCCTTCAGCTAGATTGCCATTGACCAATATTGCTGTGCCACCGGGCGGCGATTTTGGCCCCGTTGTTTCCCATGTTTCAGCGCAAGCCGAAAGGAACAAACAACAAAATATCATAAAAAAATAACGCATACCCACTGATCTCACTCATAAAGCCATTGTATTTAAATGGCCATTGGCGATGATCATAACTACTTATGGTTAGCAAGACCTTAAGTTGAACCCACTCCCAATCTTAAGGAATTAGTTACCATGTTTGGCCCAAATAAGAGGCCTATTAATAGGTAAATGACAGTCATGAGTCTGAGCGCAGAACAAACCCAATCTCTCAATGTCATGGATGTAATCCGCGGCATTTGGAATCGTAAGATGATGCTGTCAGCCTTAACGCTGATTGGTTTAGCCATTGGCATCGTCGTTGTTTTTGCATCCAAGCCGACATTCCAAAGCGAAGCGCAGCTGATTGTCGAAAACTCTGCTACGTCCTTCGAAAGGGCAACATCTGATCAACAACAAGGCTCGCCTTCTCCGGTCGACGAGCGTTTGATCACAAGCCAAGTCTATGTCATCAAGTCGGGCGATCTATATGGCCGAGTGGTTGATGAGTTAAACTTGCAGGACAATCCAGAGTTCAATACGCTGCTTGCGAAAAGAAGCATCGTTAAATCAATTCTGATCGCCACCGGATTTTCGGACGACCCTAGTCAATATACGCCGCGTGAAAATGCTGTTAAAACGATGATCTCGAAAGTCACTGTTTCGAGTATTCAAGATTCGAACGCGATCACAATTACATCGCGTATGAACGATAAAAAAGCAGCCGCAGACGCAGCAAATGCTTTGGCAGACGCATATGTTGCCACGACTCGCGAAAGCGATTCAGGGGCAACTGACCGGGCACGCCAGTGGCTTGGCACTCAAATAACTGATTTGCGCCAAAAGGTTAGTGACTCAGAAAACGCAGTTGAAAAATATCGTTCTGAGGCCGGTCTGTTAAAAGGACAGACGGCCACACTCGGTGCTCAACAAATTTCTGAATTAAATAGTCAGATCACTGTAGCAGAAACGGCTTCTGAGGAAGCTATTGCACGCGCTAATGAAATTAAGCGCATGTTGTCATCAGGCACCATTGAATCAGCTTCCGATGTTTTAAATTCTCCACTGATTCAAAACATGCGTGAGCAACAGGCCACAGCAAGCCGAAAGGCATCGGAACTGTCTGCAACGTATTTGCCCAATCATCCAAAGATGCTGGCTGCCCAAAAAGAATTGGCATCTATTAATAGTGGAATTAGAAAAGAAGCTTTAAAGGTCGTCAACAGTTTGCAGGGGCAAGCAAAAATTGCGTCGGACCGCGCTCAGGCACTTCGGACAAATCTCGAAAAAATGAAGGATCGCGAATCTGGCGCAAACATCAACGACGTTAAACTAAAGAGTTTGGAGCGTGAAGCGCAGGCCAATCGTGTTCTTCTTGAATCTATGCTGTCGCGTTATGCTGACGCCAGTGCACGTCAAGACGCGAGCCAACAACCTAGCAAAGCTCGGATTATTCAGCGCGCCGCTGTTGCCCCCACGCCTTATTTTCCAAAAGTAGGTCCAACAATATTTTTGACGACTCTTGCGGGTTTGGCGTTAGGGCTTGGACTGGCATTCATCATGGAAGTCATGTCGGCAGCAATGAATGCGGCCGGTGGTGGCCAACATGTTTCGGCGCGCTCGCATGTTGCTGCTGCGCATTTGGAACAGTCATATGACATTCCGCCCATGATGGTGGGATCAAGTATTTCTAACGGCAGTCCACCACCAACACCCATACATAAAGCAGCTCACTTAACAGTCGAACCGGTAGCCAGTATGATGGCTTCCGGTTCAAGATTTGCCGCAATTGAACTTTTTGCGAGCGAAGATGAAGCAGTTCCAAATGCGATCAAAATGACTTCGGCAGCACTGGCAAATTCTTGCCAATCGCTTCAGCAAAACCGTAATTACAAGGCGTTTTCTTTCGTAAGCTTGGGAAGCGAAGGCCCAGACGCAACTCTGGCAACTCTGGCAACAGCGCGCAGTTTGGCATACAGCAAAAAGCGAGTTATCATCGTTGACGTTTCGGCCGAAGGCGGGGATTTGGAAATGTTGGCTGGTCTTCCAGCTGGCTCCGGACTCACGGATTTAGTGGCCGGGAATGCAGACTTTACAAAAATTATCAGCCGAGACCCGCGCTCAACTGTGCACATCATCCGCAAAGGCCTGTCGCGTGAACATAACACGACCAGCTTGGTGGCAGAGAAAATTGAAGCTATTTTGGCAGCCTTGAACACGATTTACGATTTCGTATTTGTGCATGCAGGTGAGGCTTACTCGTCAACGCCGTCGCTCGTGAAAAACTGCTCGGCGGCTTTTATTCTTGCAAGTCCCAATCGCAAGCGTGATGCAATTGCTGCGGCAAATGTTTTGGAAAGCAATGGTGTAAAAGCACCAATGTTTGTGCAGATTGACGCCGCGCTGCAACCGCCCGTGCGACGCACGGCAACAGCTTAGTCAAAAGTAGATTACCCTTATGGCTTCTGCTGCATTACTTCGTACTTGCCTTGAAGTAATTCATTTCACTGGACTATCACATGTCCTTCGCTCAAAATTTCAGGGCAAGGGAAGCATCTTTTGTCTGCATCATGTGTGCCCCGGCGGAGGACTTCAATCTGGGTTTGCACCAAACTCAAAACTCGAAGTTACGCCAGAATTTCTTGAGCAGATTATTTTGTTGGTGAGAAAGCGCGGCCTTGAAACTATTTCAATGGCTGATGCTATTGAGCGTATCAAAAAACCAATCCAAAAGCCGTTCGCAGTTTTCACGCTCGATGATGGTTACAAAGACAATCAAATATATGGCCAACCCATTTTTGATCGGCTGAACTGCCCTTATACAGTTTTTGTTACACCCAAAATTGTCGATGGGTCGTCGGAATTATGGTGGCGTGCGCTCGAGAAAATCATCACAAATAACCATTCTGTTTCAGTATCAATCGTTGGACAAAAACATGATCTTGAAACACAAAGTGAGGCGCAAAAAAAATATGCTTGGAATGTTTTGTCAGTTGCGATGGCGGCAATGCCTGAGCTTGAGCAACGTGCACTGATCCAAGATTTGGCGAAGCGCTACAGCATCGACCTTAAACAACTTTGCTTGTCAGTCGCAATGACATGGGATGAATTACGAAAGCTAAATCTTGATCCGTTGTGTACCATTGGAGCGCACACAATGAACCACTACTCTGTAAAAAAATTAACAGATGAGCAGTGCAAGTTCGAACTCGAACAGTCTAAGCACCTCATTGAAAGAGAATTAGGCGAATCCGTTCAATTCTTCGCTTACCCTTATGGAGATGAGCCAGCCGCTGGCCCGCGTGATTTTATGTTAGCTGAACGAGCGGGATATGAAGCCTCGGTCACGACCCGCAAAGGTGTCGTCTTCGATGGCCATAAAAACCATCTTCAAGCCTTGCCGCGCATTATGGTTTCAGGTCGATATCAAAAACTGCGTTATATTGATGCTCTGATTTCCGGTGCACCAACGGCATTGCTAAATCGCTTTTCACAAGTAAATATTAGCTAACCACATCCGGCTTCGACATCCAGCGAATGATCCACATCGCCACCGGAAGCCAACCTAAACCTGCAATTAGATAGAATGGCAATTCCAAAGGCACACCTCGACCAACAATCAATATGCCCCCGATTGCCATAGCGACAAGCGCATAAACAATCAAAAAAACAACAGTTGCGACGGTGCCAATAAGTTTTCGTGAGCGTAGATCCATATGGCTTATTTAGCCGTCCAATTCAAAAATTAAAACCCCACCCCCTGCGGCCAAGAGGCGCTTGCCTGTGATAATTGCAGCGCCTAAATCCAACACATGACTGATGCCGCAATCCAAGCACCCATTTCCAGATCAGAATTGGCCATTCCAAGTGTCCGAGCATGGCTTAAATGCGTTGCTTGCATGGTGTTTTTGATGGTGATTGTTGGTGGTGCAACGCGCCTGACTGGAAGTGGTTTGTCAATTACCGAATGGAACCCGATCTCTGGCGCTATGCCCCCATTACACCAAGCTGATTGGCTTGTTTTGTTTGAAAAATACAAATTGTCTTCGCAGTACAAATTGCAAAACCTGGGAATGACACTGAACGAATTCGAATTCATATTCTGGTGGGAATGGGCGCACCGCCAGCTCGGCCGCTTGATCGGGATCGCAATGGTTTTGCCGTTTGTTTATTTTGTGGTGACGCGGAAACTTGAATCTCGCTTGGTGCTGCGCATATTGTTTTTAATTGTTTTGGTCGTGCTTCAAGGTGCACTCGGCTGGTATATGGTGGCTTCTGGTTTAGTGAACCGCGTCGATGTTAGCCAATATCGTTTGGCAGCCCATCTTACATTGGCTTCGGTGCTATTCGCGGCCGTCATTTTGACGATCTCTGGCCTCGATAAGAGACATGGTTTTCCACGCAGCTTGGACTCTTGGACATCTCTCGTTTTGTTTGTTCTTGTGTTGGTGCAAATTGCGGCTGGTGGTTTTGTCGCGGGCATCAACGCGGGGCAGGGCTATAACACTTGGCCTTTGATGGATGGTAAATACATCCCAGACGGGCTGACATCAATGCAACCCATGTGGCACAATTTTTTTGAAAACGCTTTAACGGTCCAATTTAATCACCGCATCCTTGCCTATACAATTTTCATCATTGCGGTTTGGCATGCGGTGAAAACATTTTCAGTCACATCAATGCTCTTGGCATATCTAATTTTCACGCAAGCATGTCTAGGCATATTAACGCTGCTGATGCATGTACCCCTTGGGTTTGCGTTGGCCCATCAGGCAACAGCCATGTTTGTGTTGGCTGCTGCCGTCTGGAACCTTCATAAAAAGACTGTTGATCAAGCCATCGCTTGATCGAGGTCGGCCATAATATCATCAGCGTTCTCAATGCCGATTGAGAGCCGCACCACATCTGGCCCAGCACCCGCCTTCACCAATTGTTCAGGCGAAAGCTGGCTGTGAGTTGTAGATGCCGGATGAATGATGAGGGAGCGCGTGTCACCCACATTGGCCAGATGCGAAAGCAACTTCACGGATGAAACCATTTTCACGCCTGCATCATATCCACCTTTCAAACCGAGGGTGAAAACCGCACCCGCGCCATTGGGTGAATATTTCTTTTGCAGAGCATGATGTTTGTCAGTGGCCAAACCTGCATATTGCACCCAAGCCACATTCTTGTGCTTTGAAAGCCATGTGGCGATCTTCAAGGCATTGTCGCAATGGCGCTGCATGCGAAGGCCAAGTGTTTCCATACCCGTCAAAATCAAAAATGAATTGAGCGGCGCAATAGATGGCCCCAAATCACGAAGGCCGAGGACACGACAAGCAATAGCAAACGCAATGCCACCAAATGTTTCATGAAGCTTCATGCCGTGATAGCTTTCGTTTGGTTCCGAGAGCAGGGGATATTTGCCACTCTTGGACCAGTCAAAATTACCACCATCAACAATCACACCACCCATGGAGTTGCCATGACCACCCATAAACTTGGTCAATGAATGAACCACAATATTTGCGCCATGCTTGAAGGGTTGACACAGATAGGGTGTTGCCAACGTGTTATCAACGATCAGCGGAATGCCCGCCTTCTTTGCCACTTTTGCAATCGCTTCTAAATCCGTTATGCGCCCGCCTGGGTTTGCAATGGACTCGACAAAAATTGCCTTGGTCTTTGGCGTGATTGCTTTTTCGAATGAAGAAATATCCTCAGCATCTGCCCAAACCACATTCCAACCAAATGATTTGAACGAGTGATTAAACTGGTTGATTGAACCACCATAAAGCTGGCGCGAGGCAATAAACTCATCACCAGGCTGCATCATAGTGTGAAAAATCAAAAGTTGCGCCGCATGGCCCGAAGCCACGCTGAGTGCGGCAGTGCCACCTTCAAGCGCTGCAACTTTGCCCTCCAGCACAGACTGCGTTGGATTCATAATGCGGGTATAAATATTGCCGAAGGCGCGCAGTGCAAACAAATCTGAAGCGTGCTGCACATCATTGAAGACAAATGCAGTCGTTTGATAGATGGGCGTGATCCGTGCACCAGTTGCAGAATCCGGCGCGCCGCCTGCATGAATTGCGAGTGTATCAAATCCGGGTGTTTTGTCAGCCATGGCTTCATCCTTTTCATTAAAAGGCTAAGCCTAAGCGAGAAAAATCTACCGGACAAGCGCCTTAATAAGGAGACATGCGCTTCAGCAAATTGTCTTTGTCATAGAACTGATGTTTTAATGCTGCACCGACATGCAAAATGAGCAGTACAATTGCCAGTTTTGTCATCACTTCATGCGAAGAACCAAACCAGCTGAGTGAAAAATGGGGTACTGTAAACAGTCCAAAATATGTAAGATTTGCGAAGTCAGGATGTTTGCCAGCAATCGAATTGTCGAGGGCTGCCATGCCACTCAGCGGGATCAAAATTATGACTGCATAAAATAACCAATGCAAAGCGTGTGAAACTTTGGATTGCCATGCTGGCATTGGCACATCGGCCGGTGGCGGGTTCATCAATCTCCAACCAAGGCGCAAAACTGCGAGTATCAAAATTGTTATGCCAAGCGAAGCATGAAGACCAGGATTGGCAGGAGTTGCACCACCCCACGCCTTGATCAAACCTTCTCCCCAAAACAGCATATAGATAATAAGTACTGCTGTGATCCAATGCAGCCCGATAGCGACTGAAGTGTATCTAATATTGGTGCTTTTCATTTCAGTTCCTCGGTTGGCTCATCATGAGACGCAATCACCCTCGGGTTCCGTCGCACAATTATTTTGGAGCGATACCCAAGCTTTGCAAACGCCCATTCGCATTTGCAACCTGACGACGTGATGAGATTTGCCCAGAATTTCCACCTACCCAAGCCCATTCACCAGAGACTTTTCCAAACTCCATCTTAGGGCATCGATCCATGATCACTTTCAGACCATGAGATTCAGCCAGCGCCGCTGCCTCATCGTTGCGCACCCCGAGTTGCATCCAGATTACTTTTGCTTTTTGTGGAATAGTCAACGCTTCTTTGATTACAGCTAAGGCGGCTTCAGAATTTCTAAAAATATCGATCATATCAATGGGCACAGGGATTTCGGCCAAGCTGGCATAAACTTTACGACCTGAAATTTCTTGTCCGGCCAAACCTGGATTAACCGGGAAAACTTGGTATCCCTTTTCCAAAAGATAATTCAGAACAAAATAAGAAGGTCGTACGGTGTTGTTTGAAGCGCCAATCAAAGCAATGGTTTTAACTTCGCGCAAAATATCGGCGATGTATTCAGCACTATAATAGTCGTGTGTGGTCATTGCGGCCAAACGGGTTTGCGTTTTTGCAAAACAGCACCAACACCCTCTTGCGCCGCCGCACCCATAAAATTCTCGACCATCAATCTTGAGCAATGAGCATATGCATTTTCCAAATTCATGTCAGCTTGCAAATCGAATGCAGGCTTGCCCACCGCCAGCGCAGTTTGAGATTTACTCGCTATTCTTGCGGCAAAATTCGAAACGTGTTCATTCAGTAATTCCGCGGCAATCGTTTCGTTCACTAAGCCAATGCGCAGTGCATGAGCGGCGTCATAAACATCACCCGACAGTAGCATTTCACGCGCATGACGCGGAGAAACGGCTCGCGACAGTGCCACCATTGGCGTTGAACAAAACAACCCGATATTGATGCCCGGCGTACAAAATTTCGCGTGCTCGCTCGCAAAAGCAAAGTCGCAAGAAGAAACCAGTTGACACCCAGCAGCGCTCGCCAACCCTTGAACCTCAGCAATAGTCACACAGCGGTGCTGTGCAATCGCGGACATAACTTCAGAACAAGCTCCAAATATTGTCGCGAAATAGGCTAAACCTTGATCATTGTCCTGACGATGAGTTGTAAGCTCTTTGAGGTTATGGCCCGCAGAAAATGCAACGCCTTCAGCAGCAAATACGATAACTTTTAACGACTTATCCGCTTCCGCTGCAAAGAGTTCAGCGCGCAGCGCTGCCAACATGGCTTCTGACAAACTATTACGTGTCGCATTGTCGTCCAAAGTTAACCGCATAACAGCACCGTCACGCGCCGTTTTCAGAACCGTTCTCATTCGTCTGTTGATTCCAGAAGCTTGATCCTGTCGGCGTAAGCAGCGTCTTTGGTGATTTCCTCAACAATCTTCCGGTTGTTATCTGACGGGATCATTGCTTGTAAATTCTTGACCATGCGGTCTTTCATGTCTTGTGCCATCGTTGTGTCGGCCGTCACGTCAACAATCTGTTGTTTTATATCAACTGTCTGGTCATTCAGTTGATTGTTATAAGTTACACCCAATGTGGTGACCGCCAAATTCCAATCATTTACATCCTTGAAGCCAAAGCTTTTCACATCAGCTTCCATTTCTTTGCCCCTCGGATCTTTGTCTACAAATTCTTGCAGGTCCTGATAGTCCGCCAATGGCGAATCTTTGTATTTTTCTTGAATCAAGAAATAAGCATCAAGCGCCTTGCGCGCCATATCAGCGGTCAATTCTTCTGTTTCGACAGTTGCAATTTCGCCAACGCTCATATCCCCCTCAGTGTCAGCAGCGCTCGGGTCAGCAGGTGGAGCTTGTTCTCCTTTTGCAGGCGGGGTTACGGCAGGAGGTGTAGCAGGAGCAGGGGCTACAACTGGCGGCGTGGCTGGGGCCGGAGCAACAGAAGGTGGCGCTGTTGGAACAGGGGTCACGACCGGAGGCGTGGCGGGTGCGGTAGTCACAGTTGGTTTAACTGGCGTTCCCGTGGACTGCGCAAGAGCGGCAGGCGGGCACTGAACCAATGCCAGAAAACCACAAATTGCCGTAAATTTTATCAATAGAGTCATCGAACCACCTCAACGTATGCAATTTACGCTAGCTTGGATAATTCGGCCAGCAAAAAATTGACTCACGCTATTTTATGAGGTAATATAGTACTGCGTAATTAAAACCCAATAGATCAACATATGTTCTTGACTTATACACAAACAACTCGCTAACAACCGACCACACCGCGCTTTCACACGAAGGCGCGTTTTAGTTAACTCCTATTCAGAGAACAAGTTCATGAAGACTTATTCGGCCAAAGCGTCGGAAATTCAGAAGCAGTGGATGCTGATTGATGCTGAGGGCCTCGTTGTGGGCCGTCTTGCTGCAATCATTGCAAACCGTCTGCGTGGCAAACATAAGCCAACATTCACACCACACATGGATTGCGGTGATAACATCATCGTTATCAATTGCGAAAAAATCGCCTTCACCGGTAAAAAGCGCCAAGACAAGACTTATTATTGGCACACTGGCTTTGCCGGCGGTATCAAGGAACGCAATGCTCACCAATTCTTGGATGGCAAACGTCCTGAGCGGATTTTGGAACTCGCAGTTCAGCGCATGTTGCCTGGTGCTTCGTTGAAGCGTCAGCAAATGACGAATTTGCGCATTTATAAGGGTGCCACACATCCTCATGAAGCACAAAACCCTGTTGTTCTCGATATCAGAGCAATGAACCCTAAAAACGTAGTGAGAGGCTAAATCATGGCTGATACAAAAACACTCGCTGACTTGGGTTCAGCAATGGGCATGGCACCGGCAGTTGGCGGCGGCGTTGTTGCTGCTCCAGTTGCTCCAGTCCAACCAAAGATTGACGCTAAAGGCCGTTCATATGCAACGGGCCGCCGCAAGAATGCGATTGCTCGCGTTTGGATTAAGCGCGGCAAAGGCAAAATCACTGTAAATGGCAAACCGATCGAAATTTATTTCGCACGTCCAGTTCTCCGTATGCTCTTGGCCCAGCCGATGCATGCTGTGAACCGTTTTTCGGAAATGGATGTTGATTGCACAGTTGTTGGCGGTGGACTTTCTGGCCAAGCCGGCGCTGTTCGTCACGGCATCGCGCGCGCACTTGTAAACTTCGAGCCAGGCCTTCGCCCTGTGTTGAAGAAGGGTTCATTCCTCACCCGTGATAGCCGTGCGGTTGAACGTAAGAAGTATGGCCGCGCCAAAGCCCGTGCCCGCTTCCAGTTCTCGAAGCGCTAATTCGAAACTATATTGGAAAAGGCCGCTCAAACGAGCGGCCTCAGACTGCTGACAAACCCGTCGATTTTTCGGCGGGTTTTTCTTTTGAATGAGTTTTTTGGTGTTGGTGGACGGGTGCGAAGTGGGTTGCCCCTCACGC
>JAYTUV010000072.1:0-1680 GCA_043744395.1 Aestuariivirga sp. | reverse complement strand
AAACCCCAATCGTATCGCCAATCGCCACAAGCAACGGCATGGAAACCACAGCGGCCAGCAAGCGCGGGCCGACGAGATATTTAATTGGATTGGTTGATAATGTTACCAGCGCATCTGTCTGCTCCGTCACACGCATGGTGCCAAGCTCAGCGGCAATGGAAGCGCCCACCCTGCCCGCCACCATGAGGCCCGCAAGCACAGGCCCCAATTCACGGGTGATTCCGATGGCCACGATTGAGGGCACGAGTTGACCCGCCGTAGCTGGTGATGAGCCTGTATAAATTTGCAATGCCAAAGCGCCACCAGTGAAAAACGCGGTCATGGCAACCACTGGCAATGACGTATATCCAATGCGGAAAAACTGTGAGAGGATTTGCCCCCAGTAATAGCGCGGTGTAAGGCCGACGACCAATGCGTCTTTCATAAACAGCGCGATGCGCCCCACTTCTGCGCAGAACAGCAAAAACAATCGGCCTATGGCAGCAACGAAATTCAAATCAAGTCCTTCACGATTCGCCGCCAATGTAGCGGCGGTGATAGCGATTGCCCAGATGGGTGAGTAATTCATATGAAATTGTTCCAGCATATTTGGCTGCTTCGTCAATTGGCAAATTTGGCCCGAAGATTTCAACCAATGTGCCGCGTGTAGCTTGGGCCTCGCTTAAATCCGTCACATCAATCGCCATCATATCCATCGAAACTCGGCCCACAACATCAACGCGCCTGCCTGCAACGAACACCTGAGCTGGCGGCCGATCTGCCGACCAACTGAGCATGCGCGGAATACCGTCGCGGTAACCCGCTCCTAACAACGCAATGCGGCTATCGCGAGGCGCTGTCCAAGTGGCGCCATAACCAATCGTATCACCTTGTTTCACAATTCTGGTTTGCATGATTTTGAGGTGAAGCGTGACAACGGCCTTCATCGGGTTAGGCTGCCCTGGCAACGGGTTTCCGCCATAAAGCGCAACGCCGGGTCGCACCAGATCATAGAGATAGCCATCGCCTAGATAAATGCCTGACGAATTCGCCAAGCTGGCAGGCACGTCTGGCAACATGGCGCGACACTTCCAAAAAAGATCGCGCTGCACGGCATTGAGCGGATGGGCGGGTTCATCAGAGCAAGCCAGATGGCTCATGACCAACGCGATATGAAGCTGATCTTTCATGGCCACCACGGCAGAAAATTCATCAGCTGTCATGCCCATGCGGTTGATGCCCGTATCCACATGCACAGCACAGGGTTTACCTTGACCATTGGCCGCCCAGTTCTTGGCTTCATCAAGCGAGATCAACGCCGGAATGAGCGAATGCTGCACATAATAATCCGACTGCCCCTCATACAAACCATCCAGAACAAAAATCAAAGCCTCTGGCAAAATGGCCCGCAACTGTCCGCCTTCAAAAGGCCGCGCTACAAAAAAACTGCGACAACCAGCAGACCACAAGGATTTGGCGCAAGGTTCCATGCCTATTCCGTAAGCTTCACCCTTGATTGCAGCGCCCGTTTCAACACCAGCCTGTGCCGCCAATGTTTTCCAATTGTATTGAAGGGCGGCGAGGTCGATGGTGACGATGGCGCTAGAGAGAGTTTCAGGGGTGGTGTTCATAGAATTGGAATATCAAATCAGTTTGCACAATTCCACACTATTGTCCGTCATTCCGACGAAAGTCGGAATC
>JAYTUV010000071.1:0-6477 GCA_043744395.1 Aestuariivirga sp. | reverse complement strand
GCACTTGGGCTGGCAGATGCTGCCATTTGGATTGATCAGCCAAAAGTTGGCGCACGCGTTCAGCGAGATAAGTGGACAGTGGAAATTTGCCGCCTGCGTAAGACGGGATCATGGGGTCGCGGCCATGGGCCTTTGTGGCCAATGCGCCAAATTCATCGAGGCCTTCGAATTTCAACACTTCGCCGCCAAACAAAAACGTATCGCCAATCGCGAGTTGGCTGAGGAAATATTCCTCAAGCTCACCCAGCACGCGGCCACCTGTGACTGTGCGTTTTCCTGATCTTGCTTTGATTGACGCCAATCTGACTTTCAGCATTTCATCGGCAACGATTGTGCCCATGTTCATTTTATAGCGCAATGCGAGCATTGGGTGAGCGAGGCGGTATTTGCCTGATATGTCGAGCTTGAGTTTCGCGTAGCGTTCATAGGCTTTCAGCGCATAGCCCCCTGTGGCGACATAATCGAGCGCTTGATCAAAGCGTTCGCGGGTGAGCTTACGGTAGGTGAAAGCTGTTATGATTTCAGCGTAAAGATCATCAGCGAAGAAGGGGCCGGAGCAGGCGCAGGCCATGATGTGTTGGGCCAGCACATCGAGTTTCATCACCAATGGATATTCGGTGTCTTGGGCATTTTCGGCTGCTGCATGACGGGCCGCTTCACACTCTAAAACTTCAAAGCGATTTGACGGAACTAATATGGCATTGCTGGCTTCATCCAAACGGTGATTGGCACGGCCGATACGCTGCAAAAGTCGGCTGGAACCTTTGGGGGCACCCACATGAATCACTAAATCCACATCGCCCCAATCGATGCCCAGATCGAGGGTGGATGTGCAGACCACGGCTTTGAGTTTGTTTTCTGCCATCGCCACCTCAACCTTGCGGCGCTGGCTGACATCTAATGAGCCGTGATGCAGAGCTATGGGCAGATGATCTTCATTGGCGTTCCATAATTCTTGAAACACCATTTCGGCTTGGCTGCGGGTGTTGACAAAAACCAATGCCATTTTGGCTTTTTTGATTTCGGCGTAGATTTCGGGAATGGCATAGAGCGCCTTATGTCCGCTCCACGGCACGCGCTCGGCGGATGCAAGAATATGAATGTCTGGTGGTGCGCCTGCTTGGCCCAAAACCAATGGGACGGGAGGTTGATTGGCGGGGGCGAGCCACGCACACAATGCATCGGGGTCGGCCACAGTTGCTGATAGACCTGTGAAACGCGCCTGTGGGGCATGTGCACGGAGGCGACTGAGGGCCAAGGACAGCAAAACACCGCGCTTTGAACTGACAATCGAATGAAGCTCATCGATGATGACGGTTTTGAGATTTTTCATCAAATGCGCTGCTGTTGGGTCAGCAATCAACAAAGTCATTTGTTCGGGTGTTGTGATCAGAATATCTGGCGGGTTGATGCGCTGGCGTTGACGCCTTGAATGCGGGGTGTCACCCGTTCTTGTTTCTACTTTGATGGGCAGTTTCATTTCATTGATAGGGGCTTCCAAGTTCCGCGCAATATCAACCGCCAGAGCTTTGAGCGGCGAGATATAAAGCGTGTGAATGCCGTCATTTTTATGTGGCTGTTCAAGCTGTACCAGCGTGGGCAGGAAGCCTGCCAATGTCTTACCGCCGCCTGTGGGCGAAATTAATAAAGCGCTGTTTCCTGAAAGCCCGTGCTCCAACATGGCCAATTGGTGCGAACGGGGCTGCCAGCCACGCGTGGTGAACCAATTGGTGAAGGTGGGGGGAAGGTGCATTGGTTCTGGACTTAATACGATTTTGGGGATGAAAAATAGTTTTTTTCCATCTACAAGGAATGCATGAAAAATCGCCCGCTTATAATCTCGCCCTCCATCCTTGCCTCAGACTTTTCGAAACTGGGCGAGGAGGTTATGGCTGTTGATCAAGGTGGGGCAGATTGGATTCACATTGATGTGATGGATGGGCATTTTGTGCCGAATATCACTTTTGGTGCGCCTGTCATGCAAGCAATCCGTAAATGCACGACGAAAAATTTTGATGTGCATCTGATGATTTCACCTGCTGATCCTTATTTACAGAGCTTCGCCAGCGCTGGCGCAGATTTGATTTCAGTCCACGCTGAAGCGGGGCCGCATTTGGATCGTTCACTGCAAGCCATCAAGGCGCTGGGCAAAAAGGCTGGTGTTGCAATCAATCCCGCTACGTCACTTTCAGTTATCGAGCATGTGATGGACAGGCTTGATCTGATTTTGATTATGACGGTGAATCCCGGGTTTGGCGGGCAAGCCTTTATCCCTGCTATGCTTGAAAAAATTCGCGGTGCCAAAGCATTGGTTGGGGGCCGCGATATTGATATTGAAGTGGACGGTGGTGTGACCGTTGAAAACGCGGGCGCAATTTATAAAGCGGGAGCGAATGCGCTGGTTGCAGGATCCAGCATTTTCAAAGGCCATGACTATGCCGCTAAGATCAAAGCCCTGCGCGTGGCCGCAACATCGATTTCCGCATGAGTAATAAATATCCAACAGTGAAGGACGAGGGCATTCGGCGCTTTCTGATTGAAGGGGAAGAGCTTTATCCCGCTGATGCTGTGAATTTTACGATGGATGAACAGCGCGCGTTTTACAATCAGTTCTGCGCGCATTTTGATTATCCACATCCAGCAGGCATCACGACGCATGATTTTAAAGTCGGTGATGTTCCATGCCGCACTTACACACTTAAAAAGCCAAAAGCCAAACTGCTCTATCTGCATGGCGGGGGCTATGTGGTGGGCGGCATTGCCAGTCATGATTCAATTTGCGCCGAAATTGCAGGGCCAGGCGATGTTGAAGTGACTGCTGTTGAATATCGACTGGCTCCGGAGCATCCATTTCCAGCGGCGTTTGATGATTGCTGGGCGGTGCTGAACCATATTGGCCCCTGTATTGTGGCGGGTGATAGTGCGGGCGGTAACATGGCGGCGGCGCTGAGCCTCAAATCGCGGGATGTGAACGGGCCAAAAATAATCGCGCAAATTTTGATTTATCCGGGGCTCGGCGGTGACCTAGATAGAGGTTCATATATCACCCAGGCTGATGCACCGGGCTTGACCACCAAGGACGTGATCTTCTACCGCGACACTTATAATGGTTCATCTCATAAATATGCAGAGCCTTTGCGCGAGACAAATTACGTTGGCCTGCCACCTGCTTTCATGGTGGCCGCTTGTCTTGACCCATTGCATGATGATTGCTTTGACTTTGCCGCGAAACTTAAAACCGCAGGAGTTGAGGCCGAAGTGCGCGATGAACCTTTGCTGATCCACGCTTTTTTGCGGGCGCGGCATATGAGCCAACCTGCCGCAGATTCTTTTGCAAGCATTATTGCCGCCATCAAGCGTTTTGCGGCATAAGGACATCATGACGATTAAAACCATCACCAAATTTCCGCGCACAACCAAGTTTGTCGAAAACTTCTGGATCACCATGGTCGACGGCGTGAAGCTGTCAGCCAGCATGTATATCCCCGAAGATGCGGCCAAAAACAAAGTTCCGGCTGTGCTTGAATTTTTGCCTTACCGCAAACGTGATGGCACGCATGCGCGCGATGCGCTGACCCATCCATATTTGGCAGGACATGGCTATGCAGCGGTTCGCGTTGATATGCGAGGGTCGGGCGACAGCGAGGGTTTGCTGACCGATGAATATACCAAGCAGGAACAAGATGACGCCATTGAAGTTATCGCATGGCTTGCCAAACAAAAATGGTGCAATGGCAAAGTGGGTATGTTTGGGATTTCTTGGGGTGGGTTTAACGCGCTGCAAGTGGCTGCCCGCCAACCTGACGCATTGAAAGCGATTGTCACAATCTGCTCGACGGATGACCGCTATGAAGATGATATTCATTACAAGGGCGGAACCCTGCTGAATGAAAACTTGGGCTGGGCCGCCACCATGCTGGCCTATTCTTCACGCCCGCCTGATCCAAAAATTGTTGGGACGAAATGGAAGAAAATGTGGATGGAGCGCTTGAAGAACGAGCCGTTCTTGCTGATCCCGTGGCTGCAACACCCGCACCGCGATGCCTATTGGAAGCATGGTTCGGTGAATGAAGACTATGGTAAGATCACTGCTGCTGCTTTGATTGTGGGCGGCTGGAACGATGCTTATTCCAACGCGATTCCGCGATTGATGCGGGGTCTGCGTTCTCCTCGCAAAGCCATCATTGGGCCATGGGTGCATAAATATCCACACTTTGCATCACCTGAACCGAAGATTGGTTTTCTTCAAGAAATGCTGCGCTGGTGGGATTTTTATTTGAAGGACATCAACACTAAAGTGACCGATGATCCTGATTATCGTTACTATGTGATGGATGCTTATAAGCCGGGCAAATTTCCGAAAGAAATTCCAGGCCGTTGGGTGAGCGACCCTTATTGGGGTTACGGGAATGTTGAAACCAGAACATTCCAGCTTGCGTCGAATGGCATTGCGGCGGAGGCTGGACCTGAAAAAATGTTGTCCATCACCTCGAAGCAAACCACGGGCTTTGACGGCGGTGAATATTGCATCATCTGGATGGGGCCGGAGTTTCCGGGTGATCAAGCCAAGGACGATGCACAATCTATTTGCTTTGATAGCCCCCTGCTGAGTGCTGATATGGATATTGTGGGCCAGCCCACCATTGATCTTGAATTCATGGTTGATAAGCCCGTGGCGCAAGTGGCCGTTCGGTTGAATGATGTGTGGCCAGGTGGCGAGGTCAGCCGCATTACTTATCATTTGCAAAACCTGTGTATGCGCGATAGCCGCGAATATCCAACGCCGCTGGAAGCCTACAAGCGATATAATATGAAGATCAAGTTGGATGACATTGCATGGCGGATCCCCAAGGGTCATAAATTGCGCGTGTCGATTTCAACTAGTTATTTCCCAATGATGTGGCCCGTGGCAGAGCCTGTTCGTCTTAATGTGTTTGCTGGCAAGTCTTCCATCAGCCTGCCGATTCGAAAAGCTGTGGCAGATGAAAAGAAGGTTGAATTCAAACCTGCTGAAGCCGCAAAGCCTGTGGCGCAAAAGGAAACGAAAAAGCCATTTCACAAACGCGATATGAAGGTGAATAAGAAAACTGGCGAAACCAAGCTTTCTATTATCGACGATTTTGGAACCCAAGAAATCAAGCCGCATGGCATGGTGATTTGGGGTGCTGGACGCGAAAACTATTCGATTATGCCCGATGATCCACTTTCAGCCAAAATGGAAACCCATTGGACCGATGGGCGCAAACGCGGCAAATGGGAATGCCGAACTGAAACTTATGGGCGCATGACGGCCACGAAGACACATTGGGTTGTGTGGGGCAAGATTGAGGCCTATGAAGGCAAAAAACTGGTGTACACCAAAGAGTTCAACGAAAGCATCGAGCGCAAACTTCAGTGATCCAAAAAATTCCTCAATCCGTTCACATGGTCAATCAACAACGGGCGGACGGCTATGCCATTCGTATCTCTTGCCATGACTGAGACTTCTGCGCCCAACGCGCGTGGTGATCAATTTGTTGGTTTTCTGACACGCATTGCCGAATCCAAAGACCGGATCGCCTTTGCGGCGGTTTTTGACCATTTTGCGCCGCGTGTGAAAAGCTTCATGATGCGCAAAGGTTCTAACGCTGAACAAGCGGAAGATTTGGTGCAGGAAACAATGATTGCCGTGTGGTCAAAGGCAGCCATGTTTTCAACCGAAAAGGGCTCAGTTTCGACTTGGATCTTTACAATTGCCCGCAATTTACGCATCGACAAGTTGCGCCGTGAACGCGCTCAACTCTACACCGATTTAGAAGATTTTGATGCACCGGATATGAGCACGGGGGCTGAAGAGGCTTTAGGCCGTTCACAAGAGGATAACCATGTTGTGCAAGCTTTGGCGCAAATACCTATGGAACAGCGGGATTTATTGATCCTTTCCTTCGTAGAAGACGTACCACAATCAGAGATAGCTCTGCGGCTTGGAATACCGCTGGGCACAGTTAAATCGCGGATGCGTTTGGGTTATCAACGTTTGCGCAAAATATTGGAGACTATGAATTGACTATCACCCATCATCTCGATGATGCCACTTTATTGGCTTTTGCGGCAGGCACCGTCGGTGAAGCGCATGGCATATTAGTGGCTTCGCATTTGGCAATGTGCCCAACCTGCCGCAGCGCTTTTCGGAAAGCCGAAGGTTTGGGCGGTGGGATTTTGGAATTACAGACGGAACAGGTTGTTTCGGATGTTTGCCGTGCTGCCACTTTGGCCAGCCTTGATGCTTCGGTTTCAGCAAAGCCCAAGGCTGCTTCCAAGAGCGACATGCCATTGGCTTTGGCCCGGGCTTTGAGCGATATTTCAATTGCCGATATTCAGTGGCGCAAAAGAGCCCCCGGCGTTTCGGTGTTTGATGTGCCCTTGTCAAAAGGCTCCAAGACCAAGTTGAAACTTTTGAAGTTGGGCAAGGGGCGCGCTATGCCAGAACATGGTCAT
>JAYTUV010000070.1:0-1698 GCA_043744395.1 Aestuariivirga sp. | reverse complement strand
ATCAATCTTACTTTTGACGGAATCGTCAAAAGTAAGATAAATTGATCGAAAACAATCACTTATGGCGCTTTTGATGTTTCCATGAAACATCAAAACGCTCTAGGCAGCTACAGAACACAACACGAGAGAGAACTGGTCAGTTACTGCCGTCACCGATCAAGTCTTCGATCTGGTCCAAATCGCAATAGACTGCGGTGCAACGGTTTTCTTGCCAAGCAACAATTTTATGCCGGTTGGTGCTGTCCAATTTTTCGTTCCATAGTTGAACGCAAAATTTAATTCCCCCCGACGTCGAATTCGGATGTGAGATGGCAGGATGGTCGTTTTTATTTCGGCTTTTTTCATCACCAGTTTGATAACTGTATTCAGCAATTTCTCATCAGGCCAACAGCCAAGGTAATGATGATTGCCATTTGCGATAAAAGCCGGATCGTTGTTTTCAAAGCGACCAAGCACCACCGCAGCCGTTTCAATATACTCGCGCCAGCGCGTTGCCATGCCTTGCACTTTGCCTTTCACTTTATCAGCAAGGCCCGGCCGCAATGAAGCAACCTGCGTAATGCGCGTGCCTAAGCGTTCGCCCAATGGCCCAGGTGCTAGGTTTGTGGGAATGGAAAAATGGCGGGTCTTCGAACCTGTGCGCGGGCCGTAAAGGACGATACCTTTGGCATTCTCAAACACTTTGAGTGCTGCGTCTGAAACATGCGGCAATGTTGGCACCAACACCAATATATAGCCATCAAGCGCGTGGCCTGGTGGAACAAAATCAACATCTACGCCTAAACGGCGCACCGCCTCATACCAACGGAAAGCCAATTCGTGAAAACGAAAGTCCTTGCCCTGTGGTTGAATGCGGGTGATCCACGATGCTTCATAATCATAAACAATGGCCACAGGCGCTTTTTGCGCCTTCGGCATCTTGCCAATTTGCTTAAGCTCCGCTCCCACTGCCAAAGCCTCGCGCCCACCCACCGACCACTCTGAAAGACCAGCCAGATTAAGGCCCGCATGGTATTGCTCTTGTGCAATAGGCGCTTGCCGCCAACGAAAATAGCTCACAACCTCGGCGCCATGGGCCAGCGCTTCCCAAGTCCAAAGTCTGATCATACCGGGCTTTGGCACCGGGTTCCAAGGTGCCCAGTTCACGGGGCCTGGCTGTTGCTCCATCACCCAAAAACGCCCGCGACCAACACCGCGGTAAAGATCATGGTGAAATGCTGCAATATCGGGATGCGCCGTCTCGGCCCATGTAATGTGTTCTGCTTCCGTAAAGGGGAACTGCTCGGTAAAGCCAGCGGGGTATGAATCCCACGATGCAAGATCCAGATCATCTGCCACTTTCCAATGATCAAAATCATTGAAAAAGCCCATAAAATTATGCGTAATAAAACGGCCCGGAGAATGTTTGCGAATAATGTCGCATTGCATTTTGTTGTAGGCCGCAACTTGGTCTGATTGAAAGCGCCAGAAATCCAAACGTGCTGCTGGGTTCGCTTCGGTCACGGTTAGATTGGGCAAGCTCACGTCTTCAAAGCTGCTCAGCTCCATCGACCAAAATACATTGCCCCAGGCTTCGTTCAATTGATCCGTGGTCTGATATTTTTTGCGCAGATAGTTGCGGAAGGCTTTTAGGTCTTCAGGCCCCCAAGACAACACTGTGAGGTGGCAACCATATTCATTATCCGTCTGCCAACCCGC
>JAYTUV010000069.1:0-6532 GCA_043744395.1 Aestuariivirga sp. | reverse complement strand
ATCCATCAAACTCCCTCGCGCCGACCACGTATGTACCGGCGGCGCGATTGAGAGTTGCTGTGGCCGCATTCTCAAAAGGGATGCGGCTTTTGTCGTTTATGGATGATGGCATTAGACCATAAATCTAAATCTGCCATTATTGTTATCTATCACCTCAAACCCAACCTCTCCCGTGCAGCACTTGCCAAAAATGCCGACCGCGTAAGACCACGGCTTTGCGCCTCGTTATCAATCGCCTCCAACAATCCTGCGTCAAAGGTGAGATTGGCACGAACGGTGCGGCCTGCATCTAAAATCACCGAGAGTATAACTGCCGTTTCATTGTTGCTGGCATCAAACTCTCCAGCTTTGATGATGGAAGCCAGGCTTTGTGCTTTGGGTTGGGCTAGGCCTTTACCCAAATGCAATGCCAGCCATTCACGTGCGGCTGAAGTTGCGTCTTCAATAGCCGCCTCAGCACTGGCCCCGGCGCCATAGCAGCCGGGCAAATCAGGAATACGAACACCCCAATTTTTACCACCGCCATCAAGAATGCCAATATAATTTGTCATTTAAACACCTTCAAATCCATCCCGCTTTTTTGGCAATGTCGCGCGCAACACCAAATGAAACTTCGCGGTGACGCGGCACAATCATGAGAAGTTCTGGCTTTTCCGGGTGCTCAAACTTATCGTGCCGTCCACCACCAACA
Source organism: Aestuariivirga sp. (assembly GCA_043744395.1). Taxonomy (GTDB): domain Bacteria; phylum Pseudomonadota; class Alphaproteobacteria; order Rhizobiales; family Aestuariivirgaceae; genus Aestuariivirga. The sequence goes on along the minus strand of JAYTUV010000069.1, from coordinate 5,841 downwards.
TTGCGCCAGCCTTCGCGTTCTAATCGGGCAACAATTTTGCGGGTATTGGTTTCATTGCCCATGACGACATGTCCTACTTCGCAAATTTGAATAAGTCAAGTTTTGATACGCATTATAATGCACAGGTGTCGAGGGCGCACTTTCAAAGGAGATGCGGCTTTGTTATTTGGGGCTCGCATTTTGCTGCTGTTTTAGATCGTAATAGTGGCGCTATACTGTAAATCTAAAACTGGCGACCAAACAATGATGAAAACGATCACCCAACTCTCCAAAAAACTCCGTAGCGGAAAATTGGATGCTGTGGAATTGACTGAGAGCGTACTCGAAAATATTCGCAGCTGTGATGATCAATCGATTTTCATTGATGTTCTGGCTGAACGTGCATTGTCCGAAGCCAAAGCCGCGCGTCGCCGTTTGAGGGCTGGAAAGCCTGCCAGCGTTCTTGATGGTGTGCCCATTGGTTGGAAGGACTTGTTTGAAATTCAAGGTCGGGTGACCACAGCAGGGTCAGTCGTTTTGAAAACAGAGGCCCCGGCAAAGTCTGATGCAGCATTAGTGGCCGCTGGACGAATGGCCGGCATGGTGTGCATCGGCACAACGAACATGACCGAATTTGCTTATTCCGGCATCGGCATAAACCCACACTACGGCACACCGCGCAATCCCCATGATCTGAAGGTGCATCGCTCGCCAGGTGGCTCGTCATCGGGTTCAGCTGTCGCCGTGGCAAGCGGGCTTTTGCCTGTGGCGATGGGTTCGGATACGGGCGGGTCAATCCGCGCACCCGCAGCTTTCAACGGCATTGTCGGTTTTAAAAGTTCAACGGGCCACTATGATATGAGAGGCGTGTTTCCGCTCTCGCGCACACTGGATTCACTTGGGCCATTGGCGCAGTCGGTTGAAGATTGTGTTTTGATTGACCGCGTGTTGCGAGGCTCCAACCGAGCAATTTCAAAGCAATCTGTGAAAGACTTGGAGTTCATCGTACCCACAAACTTGATATCTGACGGTGTTGAAGATTCAGTGCGATCGAATTTTGAGGCTTCACTCAAACGCATTGCAAAAGCGGGTGGAAAAATTAAGCGAAAGCCATTTCCCGTTTTCGAAAAGCTTTTGGAGCTCAACAAAACGCGAGGCTATCTATCTGACCCAGAAGTTTTGCACTTACATTGGAAGCGCGTTTATGGGCCTGGTGCAGCGCTCATGGATCCACGCGTTGTAAAGCGCATAAAATTTGCCAAGGAAATGACGGCGGTTGATCTGGTCGAAGTGTTGCTCCAACGCAAAGCTTTGATTGCAGAGTGTAACGAGCTGATCGGCGAAGCAATCGTGATCTGCCCCACCGCGCCGCATGTGGCAATGGATATCAAGCCGCTTGAAGCCGATATGGATTTGTTTTTCCAAGCTCATGCCAAAACATTACGCAACACCAGAATTGGAAATTTTATGGATTGGTGCAGCTTGGCCATCCCTTCAGGTGTTGACGATGAGGGAATGCCAACCAGCGTTATGATTTCACAAACACATGGCAAAGATGCGCAACTTCTGAGCAACGGACTATCATTAGAAAGCTTGATCAGAGGATAGGCATGTCACCAATCAGGTGTTCTGTCGCCACCAACAAACTGTGCGCTCTTTGCGGTGTATTCAAACAACTCTATGCGCGTGCCAGATGGATCGGCCAGCCAAGCTTGCCATGTGTCGTCCACACCATATTTTTTATCTGTGACGGCAATTCCCTCTTTGCGAAGATGAGCAACCGCTTCATCGAGATTGTTGACCTCAAGACAAATGTGATGAAGTTGGCCAGAACTTGCAAGTGCAACATCCTTGTTAACGAAAATTTCAATATAGGTGCGACCGCCCGTGGCGAGATAAAAGCCCATGCGGCCAGTTGGCTTGTTGAATTCAAAAATCTTCTCCAAACCTAAAATACGACAATAGAAATCTTCTGATGCAGCAAGGTCATGGCTCATGATGCAAGCATGGGCCATTTGTTTGATGAGTTTCATGAGGCCAATTCCGTTTCGATTTTTTTCAATTCATCATGGGTTAACGCAGGCGCTTTCAACGCACCCACACAATCTTCGATCTGCTCTGGCCGAGATGCACCGATGAGCGCAGATGTAATCCACTTTTCACGAAGCACCCAAGCAATGGCCAATTGTGCAAGTGTTTGCCCGCGTGCTTCAGCGATCACATTTAATCGTTTTATTTTTGCGACCAGTGCAGGCTCAATTTGTTCCACCTTCAAAAACTTACCCACGGTCGCGCGACTATCTTTTGGAATGCCGCCCAAATATTTATTGGTCAACAAACCTTGCGCCAATGGCGAAAACACAATCGTGCCCATGCCGTTTGCATCAGCCGATTCAAACGCGCCACCAATCTCTGGCTCGCGTTGCAGCATGTTGTAACGCGGTTGATGGATCAAGCATGGCGTGCCCAGCTCTTTTAAAATACGCGCGGCTTCGCGAAGTGCTGCCGCAGGATAATTTGAAATGCCGACATAAAGCGCCCTACCCGAGCGCACAGCAGTATCCAGCGCACCCATCGTTTCTTCCAGCGGTGTGTTGGGATCGAAGCGGTGTGAATAAAAAATATCAACATAAGGAATGCCCATCCGCTTCAGACTTTGATCCAAGCTGGCCAACAGATATTTCCGGCTGCCCCATTCGCCATAAGGCCCATCCCACATGTGGTAGCCAGCTTTGGTGGAGATGATCATCTGGTCACGGTGACACTTGAAATCAAGTTTCAAAATCTTGCCAAAGGCTTCTTCAGCACTGCCCGCAGGCGGGCCATAATTATTGGCCAAATCAAAATGGGTGATACCCAAATCCCACGCCTTGCGACAAAGCAAACGCTTATCCGTTAGCTTATGATCATCACCAAAATTATGCCAAAGCCCAAGCGACAGAGCAGGCAGCATCAACCCGCTGCGCCCACTGCGCCGATAAGTCATGGCCGTCATTTCATCAACCCACGGGCATCATCAGGGCCCAATGGTGCTGGACGCTTGCAGGTGGACTTCAAAACAATAACTTTGCGCTTCACACCAGACTCCATAACCGCCGTCATCACTTCAACAACATGCGCCACCATCGAAATATCACAACGTGCAAGGCGTTTTTTTATGATTGCATCGGCCATATCGGCAAGGCCCGCGCAACGATAATTAGCAAAAATCACGTTAGTCTGACTATTATGGTGACCCCAATTATTTTTACCAAAAGGATGATCCCACATTGGCAATGCAACAGGCTTTTGATCTGCACCCGCCACCATCACGTCGCCACCAAAGAAGTTGGGATCAGGCACAAACATCGCACCCGTCTCACCATAGATTTCCATGTTTTGATGTTTATGCGCCCAGACATCCCATGACAGTGAAACAGTGATGCAAGCACCCTGCGCGAATTCAAGCAACGCATGATATGTCGTTGGCGTTTTCACTTTCAACACTTCGCCATTGCGCGGGCCATTGCTGATGGTGCGGGTTTTGCGGCCTGTGTTTGCAAGCGCTGTAACACGCTTGACTGGACCGATGAGGTTCACCAGGTTTGAAATATAATAAGGCCCCATATCTAGCATTGGGCCGCCACCGGGCAGGAAGAAGAAATCAGGATTTGGATGCCACATTTCCATGCCTGGCCCCATGAAATGACACGTGCCAGAAACGATCTTCCCGATCTTGCCATCATCAATCGATTTACGAGCCAATTGGTGCGATGAACCTAAGAACGTGTCCGGTGCTGAACAGACCCGCAGCTTTTTCTTGGTCGCATATTTCTGAAGGGCCAAAGCATCTTTATATGAAAGTGTGAGCGGCTTTTCAGAGTAGACATGCTTGCCAGCATCGAGGATTTGTTTTGACACTTTATAGTGCACCGCAGGCACAGTGAGATTGACGATAATCTGCACATCATCATTCTTCAACAGGTCCTTGACGGACTGCGCCTTAACGCCAAATTCCTTGGCGCGGGCTTCTGCTGACGCCATGTTCATATCGGCCACAGCCTTCACTTCAATATGTTTGAATTGCTTGGCCAGAGTTAAATAGGCCCAAGAAATATTCCCGCATCCAATGATGCCAACGCCGAGAGTTTTAGTCATTTCATCACCTTAGATCTTTGAAAGAAAATTAAACGAATTCTTCGCGAATGACTTGAAGTCTTTCGGATTGTCATGCTCGACCACATAGGTTGTGCAGCGCGTGTTCTCGTGAATCGCTTTGAAAATTTCTGGCCATTTGCCAGTGCCCTTGCCGACATCGGATTGGCCATGTTGATCAAGATTTTCGCCTGTTGGTGCATTGTCTTTAACATGAACAGTGGTAATGCGCTCACCATATTTCTTGATCCACTTCAGAGGGTTCTGCTTGGCGCGGATGACCCAGCCAATATCAATTTCCCAATCCAGCATTGGCCCACCCTCAAAAATCCGGTCGATTGGCATGGAGCCATCTTTCAGTTTTTTGAATTCAAAATCATGATTGTGCCAACCAAAGCCGTAGCCTTCATCGCGCACCCATTTGCCCACTTCGCCTAAGCGCTTGCCCCAAGCTTTCCAGCCAGCACCCGTTTTAGGCTGCATGTCGGGCAAAATGTAAGGACAATAGATGTTGCGAATGCCCATGATTTTGGCAATGCGCAAAACATTTTTCTTATCATTTTCAAATTGGTCGATCGGAAAGAAATGGCCCGTTGGCATAGTGAGATTATGTTTATCCAGCAAAGCACGCGTGGCTTCGGCGTTCTCATAATTGCCGCCAAAGCCTTCAGCTTCTTTGTAGCCACATTTGGCAAGATGCGCGATCACATCCTCCCATGGTCCAAAATTACGGGCGGTATAGAGTTGGAATGAAATTCTTTTTGGCATTGGGGCCTCCTTAATGCGATGATGAATAGAGATTGCGGATGATTAGATTTTTCTGTGCGGTTTCAATTTCAGTTGGGTTGTCGGGTGTGAAAATGATTTCAGCTTTTTCGTTTGGAAGCATGTCGGGCATATTGTCGGAGTAGCTGCCAAATACACCAGTTTCGGCGGTGACGAACAAAGCCAGATGTCTGCTTGCCAGTGAGATATGCAATTTGCCGCTTTTGATTTTGGCGCTGTGGGTGATTTCAGGATTGATAATGTTGAGCGCCTTATAAGGTTCATTGACAAAATGTACGCGGCCCTTGCCGCCATCCGCTACTTCGTAATTAAGGATCAGAATATGGCCGACAGGCAAAACTTCTTTTTTCAGTTTAACGACTTCAACTGCTTTATCAGCCGAAACACTGGCCGTAATATTTATTATGATCAATGGCTTACCAACGGGGTCTAACGTCATGATCTGAAGCTCGAGTTTCTGCTTGGTCAGACGGTCATTCACCGCTTTGATAATAGTGCCGCCCGTCTTTTTGTCCGGCAGCGCCATCACCGCAACAGGTGCATAAAACCGCCGCACCAGATAGTGCATCAGCTTCCAGCCACCGCCATGATCAAGCGATGACCATGAGGCAACAGGCCAAGTGTCTTTTAGCTGCCAATACAGCGTGCCCATGCAATGCGGCTTCAAGCTGCGCCAATATTCAACGGCAGTTTTAATGGCCAAGCCCTGCTGCACTTGAGAGAGATAACAGAAATTTCCAAAATCCGTGGGAAAGCGGAAATAGCGGAACATTGTCTCGGCAATCCGCGCATTGCCACCCGCATTCTTCTGGTGGCTTTCCATCACGGCAGAAGAGATGTTTAAATCCTCTTCGCTAGTGGTAATTTTTTTGGCGATGTGAAGTGATGGATAAGACTGAAAACCAAACTCCGAACAAAAACGCGGGTTCACATCACGGTAGT
>JAYTUV010000068.1:0-24762 GCA_043744395.1 Aestuariivirga sp. | reverse complement strand
CGCCGATAATCGCCTCATCCTCGGCAAATTTGCGGTCACCTGCCAGTGGCGTAAAATCGGTAATCAGATCGCGCAGATAATGCACGAAGTGCGGGCGCTGCTCGTGCCGGGCAACCTTGGTTTTCTGCCAAGGTGTCAGTGTGGTGTAAATGTCCGACAGGGTCTTGGCGGCTTTTGCTTCCAGCCGGTTAATCTCGTCCTCAACCGCAACCGGCTCACCCTTGGCCGCCAGCGCCCGCAACTCCTCAATCTTTGCCTCCAGTTCGGCAACCGGCTGCTCAAAATCAAAAAAACTGCGCATGAAGCTTCCCATAAGCCGCCGGCTGCCCCGGCGCGTGCCCCTAAACAAGTGGCGGCTGGCGGGCGACAAGTCAAGGCTGGGGCTTTGGCTTGGGATGGCAACACAGGTAAAAGCCTGCCCAAGCGCGGGCTGCTAAATTGGCAAATTGGCGGAGAGGGAGGGATTTGAACCCCCGATACGCTTGCACGTATGCCGCATTTCGAGTGCGGTGCGATCGACCACTCTGCCACCTCTCCGGTTTAGTCGACTTTTGTGGATCGCTGACGGGCTAGATAGCGAAGCTAAGGGCCTGTGCCAACCCCTTTCGTTGGTGATTGACTTGAAAACCCAAACTGCTAGAAACCCGCTCATGATTAAGTCTTCGCCAAAACGCACTAAAACCGTTTGAGCCCTCCCCGGTCAATCCCCCGCAGGGGAGATGGCCCCGTTAATGCTCGAAGACAGAATGAAAATTCTGAGGGGAGCGGACATAAAGGACAAAGTTTCATGGGTTATAATGTTGCAGTTGTAGGTGCCACCGGAAATGTGGGCCGCGAAATGATGAACATTCTCTCGGAGCGCGAGTTTCCAGTTGATAATTGCTATGCCATCGCCTCGCGCCGTTCGATGGGCACAGAAATCAGCTTTGGCGACAAAGTTCTGAAGTGTCAGGATCTGGAAACATTTGATTTCAGCAAAGTTGATTTTGTTTTGATGTCGGCGGGTTCAGAAATTTCCAAAATCTGGTCGCCCAAAATTGGTGCGATGGGCCCGATTGTGATCGATAACTCGTCATGCTGGCGTTATGACCAAGAAGTGCCGTTGATTGTTCCTGAAGTGAACGCGCACGCACTTGAAGAATACATGAAGCGTAATACACGCCGCAACATTATCGCCAATCCAAATTGCTCAACTGCTCAGCTTGTTGTGGCTTTGAAGCCGTTGCATGATGTAGCAAAAATCAAACGTGTGGTGGTTTCAACTTACCAATCGGTTTCCGGCGCTGGCAAAGAAGGCATGGATGAACTTTGGACGCAAACCAAAGGCATCTTCGTGACTGACACCCCAACACCCAAGAAATTTCCGAAGCAAATTGCGTTTAACGTGATCCCGCATATTGATGTGTTTTTGGATTCTGGTGAAACCAAAGAAGAATGGAAAATGGTTGTTGAAACCAAGAAAATTCTTGATCCAAAAATCAAGGTAACTGCCACTTGCGTGCGCGTGCCTGTGTTTGTGGGGCATTCAGAATCAGTGAATATTGAATTTCAATCACCTATGTCTGCTGATGAAGCGCGCGATATTTTGCGCGAGGCGCCTGGCTGCATGGTGATCGATAAGCGCGAGGCAGGTGGCTATATGACTCCGGTTGAATGCACTGGCGACTACGCCACATTCATCAGCCGCATCCGTGAAGATTCAACAATCGAAAACGGTTTGAACATTTGGGTGGTGTCAGACAATTTGCGTAAAGGTGCTGCTTTAAACACGGTGCAGATTGCTGAATGCATTATCAATCGCGGCCTTTTGAAAAAGCTCGCATAAAATCGACTGAGCGTGGCGGATGGTGCTCGCTGGATTAAAAGCGCGACATCATGAAACCGCAACACGTGGCCCTCGGCATTCTAATAACCATTATCTGGGGCTTTAACTTCGTTGTCCTCAAGGTGGCGTTGATTGATTTACCACCGATGTTGCTGACGGCTTTGCGTTTTACATTTGCGTGTTTGCCTGTTCTGTTTTTGCCAAAGCCAAAACTGCTGTCATGGAAGCATTTGGTGATTGTGGGTCTCGCCAGTTTTCTTGGACAATACATATTTTTGTTCGTGGCAATCAAACAAGGAATGCCCGCTGGCCTCTCATCGGTCACACTTCAGCTTCAAGTTTTTTTGACAGTTTTGTTGTCGGTCATTCTGCTGGGGGATCGCCCGAACACAAAACAAATCCTTGGTGGTATCGTGGCGCTGGCAGGGCTTGCCACCATCGCTTCAACAGTGGGCAAAGGCAGCACCATTCCGGCAACAGCGATGGTTTTTATCGTTTTGGCCGCTGCATCTTGGGCTTACGGGAACTTCACCACGCGCATCGCTGGGCCAAATGCAGGGCTTGGAACATTGGCTGGAGTGTGTTGGCTATCGCTTATTCCGCCCCTGCCCGCTTACGCGCTGGCTTTTGCGTTTGAGGGTTTTGACCGTATTTATGAATCGCTGATCCACATCCATTTGATCACTGTGTTGGCGCTTGCTTACACAGTGGTTTTTTCAACTTGGATTGGATTCATTGTTTGGGGTAAATTGCTTGCGACATATCCGGCTGGCACGGCTGCGCCGTTTGCACTGCTCGTCCCTGTTTTCGGCGGAATATCAGGCTATGTGTTTTTAGGTGAAACCCTATCGCCACTTAGATTGCTGGGATCAGCATTCATATTTATTGGACTTGCGGTAATTTTATTACCACTGAACCGCATATTCAAAAATCCAGTCAAAAAATAATCCGCCATCCCACCTCAGGAAGGGATGGCGGATCGATCTTAAATTTATGTCTTTGGCAACAACACTTTGTTGATCACGTGGATCACGCCGTTTGATTGACGAACATCTGCGATTGTTACAGTGGCTACGCCGCCGGTTTCATCCGTCACAGTCACCTTCTTGCCATTGACCTTGAATATCAGGTTACAACCACCAACAGTTTTCACGGTGTGCGAACCGCCGTCAGCCTTTACCATGCTCATCACAGCCTTGGCCATTACGCTGCCTGATACAACGTGGCAGGTCAGAATTTTTACCAATGTGGCTTTGTTTTCTGGCTTCAACAAAGTTTCAACAGTGCCTGCTGGCAATGCAGCGAAAGCATCGTTCGTTGGCGCAAATACTGTAAATGGGCCTTTGCCTGAAAGTGTTTCAACGAGACCTGCCGCTTTTACAGCGGCCACAAGCGTTGTGTTGATCTTTGAGTTTACTGCATTTTGAATGATGTTCTTTGATGGGAACATTGCGGCGCCACCTACCATTGGGTTCTTGGCAAATGCTGGTGCGACGTTGATGCCGATAACGAGTGAAAGTGCAATGAGTGATGATTTTAGCATGGTAATCTCCTGTTAATTTGAAATTTGGTTGGATTTAATAAAGGGGTGGACGAATGGGATTGCCCACCCCTCGTCGCCGTCCGTTACATTTTCGGCAAGAGAACCTTGTCGATGACGTGGATCACGCCATTTGACTGAGCCACGTCGGCAATCGTTACGACTGCAACACCGCCGGCTTCGTCGGTGATGGTTACTTTGTCGCCATCAACCTTCAGCGTCAGCTCGCAACCGCCAACTGTCTTGACCTTGTGCATGCCGCCATCAGCCTTCACCATGCTCATCACATCGGCGGCCATCGCCTTTGCACCGATTACGTGACATGTCAGAATTTTTGTGAGTGTTGCTTTGTTTTCTGGCTTCAACAGATTTTCAACTGTGCCAGCTGGCAACGCTGCAAATGCTGCGTTTGTTGGGGCGAATACTGTGAATGGGCCTGCGCCCTTTAATGTATCAACTAAACCGGCTGCAACGACGGCTGCAACCAAAGTTGTGTGATCCTTAGAGTTCATCGCATTTTCAACGATGTTCTTGGTTGGGAACATTTCTGATCCGCCAACCATTGGGTTCGTCCCTGCGATGGCTGCAGTTGAAATGAGGCCTAACAAAACTGTGGCAATAAGTGTCTTGCGCATAATCGTCTCCCGATATGATGTTTTGAAGACGCTGCATTGCGTCTTCTGCATGTTGTTACGGGAGAGTTTTGAGGGTGGTTCAGGTTGGGTTATTCACGAAGCAGCTTGGATCATTCACGAAAGCGTGAGGAAAAAGTTAACGTCATTGTTATGCTAGTTTTGCGAATCCTAAGACTGGCCCCAATGTGCGTCTTTGCAGCACGGCAAGGCAGGAAGTGCTGCCATCCGCCATAATGCTGTTCCTTGGCAACATCAGCGTTGTGGCTTTGCCCATCCACGTTCCGGCAGGCACAAGCTTGCGCACAACATTATGATAAGCAACCGTGGTTCCTGAATTTTCTCCGCGCTCAATTTTTACATCTACTTGCGGGGTCACTGCCATTAACCAAAGTGTTCCTTCATCTTTTGCAGCGCCATCGCCAATTTCGACAACCAAATCATTATCGGTTGATTTCAATTTCAATGAAATTTTCGGTGTTTGATTGAGGGCGGCGGCAATTGCCATCTCAACGCTCGCTTTGTTGCTGCCCACAACATGTGTATCGCCATTAATCACCATCTGCGGCGTGTAAACATCATTATCGCCGCGTGCATGGGCATAGTCCATTTGACGCTTTGTGTAGTCGGGGCTGGCAAGCGTATCGCGCCATCCGAGGTAGTCCCAGTAATCGACATTAAACGAAACCACTTGAATGCCCGTGCGGTTCTTCAAAGTTGCCGCTAATCTATCGGCAGCGGGACAAGACGAACAGCCTTGGCTTGTGAAAAGTTCAACAAGAATAGGCTGCGCGGCGGCCATTGCACGCGTTGACATAAAAGGCGTTGCCGCTGCGGCTGCTCCAAGTGAAAGCGCCTGACGTCGGTTAAGTGGTGCAATCTTTTCCATAAAATTAATATGGGGGAAGCTTGCAACACCCGCCAATCACCTTTGGGTGAAGAAAGTTAAACCGACTAGAAACTAATCAATGGCTTAAACCCACCAAAGAACATGCGCTTGCCGTCAAAAGGCATTTTCTTTGAATCGAATCCTTTGATGAAATGATCATTCATCATGGCCTTCCAGCATTTGTTGCGGTGGGTTTTGTTTTTGAACATCAAATAAGCACAAGCAACAGTCTCGCTTTTTTTGGCCTTCACACTTTGTGGAAAGGATGTGGTCTTGCCTGGTTTCACGTCATCAGCAATCGCCTCAACATAGGCCAAAGCACCACACCGCTTCCAGGCCGCCGCACTTGCTTTGACGAGCTTTTTGTAATCCGCCATTTTTGCGGTGGGAACCGGAAGCACCATAAAATCAAAATAGGCCATGTTCGTTTTCTCCGTGATTCAAACTTAAATTTTGTCAATGTTACTTCATCAATAATCACTTTCTCAATGAAGCTACTTGCTTTTTTGTCCAATTCTGAAACCTGCCAAAGCGCTTAAAAATACTGAAAGCAAATTTGTAACAACCAGCCAACCGAGTTTCCCTTGGGGTGTGTCAATTGAGAAATCATTTTTATACAAAAGAAAAATACCCAAGCCTAAGAAGAGGCAATACGAAGCTACTAGGACATTGAAAAGAGTTTTATCTCTGGAGAGGGCGGCGCGATCTGACCTTTCCTCACGGGCAATTCGCGCGCGCCGATCATCGTCATGCTCGACATCACTTATTTCTACTGATTTATTTTCAAAGAATTTGTTAACGTCGAGCTTGTCTGTCATAAATCAAAATCCAATTATTTCTTGATCCAGTTTCTCTGGGTTTCTTGCAAAACCCAAATGACGGCCTCCCTTCTTACCTGAATGAGCAGCTTTCAAAAGAGCAAGAGCTCGACGCACAACATCACTGCGTGTTGTTGCAGTGTCGTTCGCAAGCACTTCCAATTCATTATAAAGCTCCTCAGACAGCTGAAGGTTCAATCTAACTTTATCGGCCATTATATAATACCTCCTGATAAGTGTTTCTAATACCTCCAAAGTAACTAAGAACTCTTGTTTGTACCCCCCTTAACATTTGAAATTAGTTTCAGAAGAAATGTAAAAAAACATCCAATGCACTCCCTTTGTAAACGTAACCCCCAAGTAATTGTAGATTACGCAATTACGTCTAACAAGTAATTTATACATAAAAAAAGATTTATTTTCAACCCTTTTTTATGTAATAAATGTCCCGATTTTGCACATATTAGACACGTTTACTACACATTGCTGTAACATAATCGTCATGGTTGGCCAATGTTAATGCGGCAGAAAGTTATTGGAGTCTGGTTTCGTCATTGAAGAGTTTCAAATGCTTTCCCCTGCAAAAAATCAGTGGAATGAACTTTGTCATCTTGAAAAATCATTGTTTGACCAGTCTATAAAAGATTGGGTCGAAGGTAAGACAAGACCTAGCATTCAGTGGATAGCTTTCAATTCTGGGACATTGAACTTTATAGAATTTGAAACCGGACTTTTTCTGTTGTTGTTCGCGCGCAACAATTCCCTAATATTGGTCGATTTTGGAAAGTACGACGAAGTAGAACATTAAAAAGCGTTATCCCGCCTTCGCCAAATTCCGCAGCACATATTGCAGGATGCCACCGTTTTTAAAGTAGTCGATTTCTTCCAGCGTATCAATGCGGCACATAGCGTGGATTGATGTGGTTGAACCATCGGCGCGTTTGATGCTGACCGTCATCATGGTGCGGGGTTTCAATTCTTGGGCGATGCCATCAATTGAAATCTGTTCGTCACCTGTGAGCCCCAACGTCTGCCAGCTTTCACCTTCTTTAAATTGCAGGGGCAACACCCCCATGCCCACCAAGTTTGAACGGTGGATACGCTCAAAACTCTGGGCGATCACAGCGCGGACACCCAATAAGTTCGTGCCTTTTGCGGCCCAATCACGCGATGACCCATTGCCATATTCTACGCCCGCAAACACCACGAGTGGGGTTCCCTCGGCTTGATATTTCATGGCCGCATCATAAATAGGCATTTCTGTTCCATCTGGTTGGTGCAGCGTTAGGCCACCTTCCTTTACCGCACCGTCGGCACTTTTGACCATGTGGTTCTTGATACGGATATTCGCAAACGTGCCACGCATCATCACTTCATGGTTGCCACGGCGCGTGCCATATTGGTTGAAGTCTGCAAAGGCCACGTTGTTAGCTGTCAAATATTTACCTGCCGGAGATGCCGCTTTGATTGAACCTGCTGGCGAGATGTGGTCGGTCGTAATCTTATCGCCGAACAAGCCTAGGATTCGCGCTGATGCAATGTTGGTGACGGGCTTTGGTGTGCCAGTCATGCCCACAAAATAAGGCGGGTTTTGCACATAGGTACTTTTGTTATCCCACGCATAAGTTTCGCCCTTGCTGGTGGAAACCGAACGCCAATTTTTATCGCCTTTGAACACATCGGCATAACGCGATTTGAACATAGATGATTTCACATTCTTGGTGATGAAGGTGTCGATCTCTTTGTTGGTAGGCCACACGTCCTTCAAATAAACGGGCTTGCCTTTTTTATCGTGGCCCAAAGGCTCCTTGGTCAAATCCATTTGCGTTGAACCCGCAAGCGCGTAAGCCACCACCAATGGCGGCGATGCGAGATAAGCTGCTTGAACATCTGGCGATACACGCCCTTCGAAATTGCGGTTGCCAGAAATAACGGCGGAAGCCACGATGCCGTTATCGTTGATGGCTTTTGAAATGGCCGCGTCAAGCGGGCCAGAATTTCCGATGCAAGTGGTGCAGCCATAGCCCACAAGATTAAAACCAATCTTGTCGAGGTCTTTTTGCAAGCCCGCCTTGTTCATATATTCCGAAACGACTTGGCTGCCTGGTGCGAATGATGTTTTCACCCATGGTTTCGAAGTGATGCCAAGGGCCGCGGCTTTGCGGGCCAACAAACCAGCGGCAATCAACACCGAGGGGTTTGACGTGTTGGTGCATGACGTGATGGCGGCAATCACCACATCACCATGACCGATATCAAAATTTTTGTTTTCAACTTTGACACGCTTGGCTTGTTCCCCCATTTTTGCAAAACCTGCCTTATCCTTCGGCGCATCAAGCGCAGACTGGAAGCCAGATTTAACATCGCCAAGTGGAACAAATTTCTCTGGCCGATTGGGGCCAGCCATAGCGGGCACAACGGAGGAGAGATCAAGTTCAAGTGTATCCGAAAATAAGGGTTCAGCCTTTGACGCGAACATGCCTTGCGCTTTGCAATATTTTTCAACCAATGCAATCCGGTCATTCTTGCGACCCGACAACTTTAAATAATCTAGCGTCACACTATCCACGGGGAAGAAACCACAAGTTGCGCCATATTCCGGTGCCATGTTAGCAATCGTTGCGCGGTCAGCGAGTGTCAAATAGCGAAGACCTTCACCATAGAATTCGACGAATTTGTTGACCACGCCTTTCTTGCGCAGCATTTGGGTGACCAGCAAAACGAGATCGGTTGCTGTCACACCCTCTTTCAATTTACCTATCATCTTAAAGCCGATGACTTCGGGAAGCAGCATTGATTGCGGTTGGCCGAGCATGGCGGCTTCTGCTTCAATGCCGCCCACACCCCAACCCAGAACGCCGAGTCCGTTTACCATGGTGGTATGGCTGTCGGTGCCCACCAATGTATCAGGATAAGCTGTGGTTACAGTCTTGCCCTTCACTTTTTCTGTTTTCGTCCATACCGTTTGTGAAAGGTATTCCAAATTAACCTGGTGGCAAATTCCAGTACCTGGAGGAACCACGCGGAAATTTTCAAACGCGCCTTGGCCCCATTTCAAAAATTTATAGCGCTCTTCATTTTGTTCGTACTCACGCTTCACATTGGCAGCAAGAGATTTGTTATTCCCAAAATTATCAACCACAACTGAATGGTCAATCACCAAATCAACGGGCACAAGCGGATTGATTTGTTGCGCTTTGCCACCCAATTGCTTCATGCCATCGCGCATAGCAGCCAAATCCACCACCGCCGGAACACCTGTAAAATCCTGCATCAAAACGCGGGCTGGGCGGAATGCGATTTCAGCACTCGGCTTTTCTCGATTTGAGAGCCATTTTGCGACAGACTCAATGCTTTCCTTGGTTACGGTGCGACCATCTTCAAAACGCAGCAAATTTTCTAAGACGACTTTCAAAGAAAATGGCAACTGAGAAATACCCTTCAGCCCATTCTTCTCCGCTTCCTTCAAGCTAAAATAAGTATAGGTCTTCGTGCCAACCTTGAGGGATTTGCGGGATTTAAAGCTGTCGAGGGACATGATTGCTCCATCTGATGTTATGAGATGCCGGAGCTATAGCCTATGTTGCACTGCGATACAAAGGGAATGAGGCTATATCAAACCACTTTCACACTCAAAATCCGCCCATTTTCCACAGCAACTGCAATTTCATACAGTCGGCCCTGACGAACAGCTGAGAAATAGTAACTCACACCAGAAAGCCCCAACGGCGTGATATTGTTAAACCCTGCATTGGTGACTGAAATGGACGCAGCACCTTGCGTAAAGCGACTGCCACTAAAGCGCACAATTGGTTGGGGAAGTCGGGTGATTGTGACAGATGCTTGAACTCCTCCTGATGTGGTATCAGCGAAGGCCAACTGAGGAAGAAATAAAATTGCCACTGATAATATCCGCAACATAATATCACTCCGTTAGAAAAAGAATTCATCTTTGTTCAAATCGGAGCAAGTTCGGGGCCACAGTTATTAACGGCTATTTCAAAGTCAATTTAGACTCTTCATAGTTTATTGTTTCGGCGATCAACAACCTCCACATTTTTTCAATTGTGACTGCTGGAACTCCGCTGTCTTTCGATTTTTCAATTGCATTTTGAACCACCTGTTCAATCCGTGCGGGGATTGAAGCTGGCACATTTGAATTACGCTTAATTTCAATAACTTGGTCTACAATCGCAAATCGCTGCGCAATGAGTTTGACCAGTTCCTCATCCAACATATCGATCTTCTGGCGCAAGGGGGCCAATTTTTCCTGTGATTGTTTCAATATCTAACCCTTTTGCTGTGCCGCAATTTGCCTGAGGCGATTTGATAATCTTTCGCGCTCACCAACCAGCGCTTTATAGCTTTCTTGCTCAACCGAAAAACCGCTCAGCTGATTGTCAATTGCTGCTGCTAATTTTCCGCCATCTTGCATCGTTTCAAGCACTTCCAGCGGATCGAGATAAATCCGCACGGTGAAAATGATGGCGCCCGAAATCGGCAATTTGCGCAAAGTTTGTCGTTCAACCCGCAAGAACACATGACCACCAATATCGCCATTGCCAAAACGGCTTTCCGTTCCGCTATGTGATGTGGGGTGATGCAGTTTTCCGTCTTCATGCAGCGACCAATTCCAGCGCATCACAGATTGCTCTGGTTTGAGATTATCAAACATGCGGTCGATGACCGATGCATTGCGCGTGCCCGTGCCAAAACCGGGCACAGGCCCATGAACCTTATGAAGCGGATGGCCAAATTTTTCGAGCAGGTTCCAAGCAGACGGAAAACAAAGTGACGCCGCAACCAAGCGCCAGCCTTCAAGCGAAGTGCTCATGAGAACTAGGTCTTCCTGAACAAGTTTGGCAGCGATGGCGAGCGGCGGCAGGGATTGATCGTCCAAGGCGACATGAAACTGGCCATTCAGAATATCGATGGTGTTTTGGGTCTTGCTATAAATATCTGAATACCTTTCGCAAACATGTTCAGAAAGCAATTTCAAAACTTCACTTTGCACATCAACTGAACTTTCTTCCGACACGATCACCTGATGGCGATCGTCGCGGTAATGCCGCTCTTTTTCCTTCAGATACATGGGCAGATTGGCATCCACTTCGATCCAGTTGTTTGGATCAAGCGGACGCACGCCAATGTTGAATGGCTTAGAAGAGCCATCATAGGGTTTGTGTAGAATTGCAGGTAAAAGCCTGGCCAATTAAACCCGCCGTTCCACCATCATCTTCTTGATCTCAGAAATCGCCTTGGCTGGAGAAAGTCCCTTCGGGCAAGCTTTGGCGCAGTTCATAATCGTATGGCAGCGATAAAGTCGGAATGGGTCTTCAAGATTATCCAGTCGGTCGCCTGTGGCTTCATCACGGCTGTCGATCAGCCAGCGGTAAGCTTGCAATAACACGGCTGGGCCTAAATAACGATCGCCATTCCACCAGTAGGATGGGCAAGATGTGGAGCAGCAGGCGCAGAGGATGCACTCATAGAGTCCGTCGAGCAATGCGCGTTCGCCTTCGCTCTGTTTCCATTCGGCTTGCGGCGTTGGTGTGGTGGTTTTGAGCCATGGTTCAATTGAGCGGTGTTGCGCATAAAAATGCGTCATGTCAGGGACGAGGTCTTTCACCACAGCCATATGCGGCAGAGGATAAATTTTCACGGCACCCTTCACGTCATCGCAGGCTTTCAAACATGCCAGCGTGTTCGTGCCATCAATATTCATGGCACATGAACCACAAATGCCTTCGCGGCAGGAACGACGGAAGGTGAGTGTTGGGTCTTGCTCATTCTTGATTTTAACAAGCGCATCCAAAACCATCGGCCCGCACTCATCCATGTTTATGGAATAGGTGTCCACCTGCGGGTTCTTTCCATCATCAGGGTTCCAGCGATAGATTTTAAACTCGCGGATGTTTGTGCCCGCAGGCATGGGATGAACTTTGCCTTGCTGGAGTTTGGAATTTTGTGGGAGTGTGAATGCGACCATGATTTGACCAATCAATATTCTATTTCAACGAGTGGAAGTTTATGGACGCGTGAATTTCCAAGATCAATTGTCAATAACACGCCAATTTCTAAATGCCTTTGATAGGCTTTGAGCGCCAATGATAGTCGGCCCATCAGTAGTTCTGGCCTGTGTTTCCAAGGCCTCAGTTGCACTACGCTGGGTTTGCACTCACCAGACGCTGCTAACATTGCTCCAAAATCAAGATCGCAGGTCAATACTATTGCGTTGTTTTTACGCGCCCATTCCATAAGATATTCATCTGGATCTGCCTCATGACCGACATTAGTCCAATAAGTCGCTTCGTGGCCGGCCTCTTGCAAAAATATTATCCACTTTTGCGACAAGTTTACATCAACCAAAAAATTCATGCTGCTGGCAACACCTCTGTCGCGAGGCTTGATGATATCCACGCTGCATAACGCATTGCTTCTAAAATATCTTCGCGCTCCAAAAGCGGAAAATCATCTAACATTTCTTCAATGGTCGCGCCTGCACCGAGCTGGCCTACAATCATGCCAACAGTAATACGCATTTCTCTTATACAAGGCTTGCCGCCCATTACTTTTGGGTTTCGTGTAATTCGCGGAAATTCATCCATGTTCAATCTCCCTCCAATTCAATACAATAACACAATTGTGCTCAATAAACCCGCGCCTTTGGCTTAATATAATCCACATCCTTGCTCATCGTATAATTATGAACGCCGCGCGTGCCGAGGGTGACTTTTTTCTTCACGCTATCAGTCCAGCTGAGTGAATGTTTCATCCACTTCACATCATCGCGTTTTGGAAAATCTTCTCTGGCATGAGCGCCACGGCTTTCTTGGCGGGCGAGAGCCGAATCTACAGTTGTTGCGGCTTGGAAGATGAGGTTGTCAAATTCTAAAGTTTCAATCAAGTCGCTGTTCCACACCAAGGATCGATCCGTGACCGAAATATCGTCCACGCCCTTCCAGATGGCATTGATTTTGGTGGAGCCTGCTTGCAGGGTTTCGCCGGTGCGGAATACAGCTGCATCATCCTGCATTACACGTTGCATTTGGGCGCGGAGTTTTGCTGTGGGTGTTGAGCCATTAGCGTTGCGGAAATGATCTAAGCGGACAAGTGCTGCATCGCCTGCGCCCTTGGAAAATTCGGCATGCGCTGTGCCCAGTTTAATTTTCTCGATGCAGCGCAAACCAGCCGCGCGGCCAAACACCACGAGATCGATCAGCGAATTGGAACCCAAACGATTAGCGCCGTGCACCGAAACACAAGCCGCCTCACCCACGGCCATCAAGCCTTCGACGATTTTTTCTTCGTTCTTTTTATCACCGGCTAAAACTTCACCATGATAATTAGTAGGGATACCACCCATGTTGTAATGCACGGTTGGCAGGATTGGGATCGGTTCTTTGGTGACATCTACGCCTGCAAAAATTTTGGCGGATTCGGAAATGCCGGGCAAACGTTGATGCAGCACAGCGGGATCCAAATGTTCGAGGTGCAGATGAATGTGATCTTTGGCTTTACCAACGCCACGACCCTCACGGATTTCCAAAGTCATCGAGCGCGACACCACATCGCGCGATGCCAAATCTTTGGCCGAGGGGGCATAGCGCTCCATAAAACGTTCGCCTTCAGAATTCGTTAGATAGCCGCCTTCGCCTCTTGCACCTTCGGTGATCAAGCAGCCCGCACCGTAAATACCAGTGGGGTGGAACTGTACGAATTCCATATCTTGCAACGGCAGGCCTGCGCGAAGCACCATGGCATTGCCATCGCCCGTGCACGTGTGAGCAGACGTTGCCGAGAAATAAGCGCGGCCATAACCACCAGTGGCCAAAATCGTTTGGTGTGAGCGGAAGCGGTGAATGCTGCCATCTTCCATGCACATGGCGATCACGCCACGGCACGCACCATTTTCCATGATGAGATCCAGCGCAAAATATTCAATGAAGAACGCTGTGTCATAACGCAAGCTCTGCCCATATAAAGTGTGGAGCATGGCGTGGCCTGTGCGGTCAGCGGCTGCACAAGTGCGCTGCACTGGCGGGCCCTCACCCATATTCATCATGTGGCCACCAAAGGGGCGCTGATAAATCTTCCCTTCTTCGGTGCGAGAGAATGGCATGCCAAAATGTTCGAGCTCATAAACGGCAGTTGGCGCATTGCGCACCAGATATTCAATAGCGTCTTGGTCGCCCAACCAATCAGCACCCTTTACAGTGTCATACATATGCCAGCGCCAATCATCAGCGCCCATATTGGCGAGAGACGCCGCGATGCCACCTTGCGCCGCCACTGTGTGTGACCGTGTTGGAAAAACTTTTGAGATGCACGCGGTTTTGAGGCCCGCTTGCGATGCACCCAAGGCCGCGCGCAATCCAGCGCCGCCTGCACCTACAACAACAACATCAAATGTATGATCGGTAATCGGATAAGAAATAGTCATTAAAGTCCAAAACTCATTTTCAAAATGGCGAATGCAGCAGTGGCAAACAAGATCACCGCAAAGAATGTGTTGGCCAAAAGCGCTGCAAACTTGGCAGAGCCATGTACATAATCTTCAATCACAACTTGGAGGCCAAGACGCATGTGATAAAGAAACGAAGCGAAGGCCAACAGCAAAGCAACGGCAATCAGCGGGTGTTTGACAGAAGCAATAAAATCAACGCGGGTCGAACCCATATGCGAGACGATGAACCAAACCAGAAATATGACCAGCGGGACATTAGATATGGCGGTCACACGCTGCATCCAGAAATGTTCTGTGCCAGATTTAGCAGAGCCTAGGCCCCGCACTTTGCCGAGATCAGACCGCATGCTCATGCCCGCACCCCATAACCAATTACCCAGATCAAAATTGTCAGCAACACCGAGCCAATCACATTCGCACGCACCAGCCATTCAACAGTTTTCAGTTCAAAGCCGCGCCCGGTATCCCAAACAAAATGGCGAAGACCGCCCAGCATGTGGTGCATCAATGCCCAAGTGAAGCCAAACAAAACCAATCGTCCGAACCAATGATAAAAGAAGTCTTGAACCAAATTGAAATAGGAAACAGAAATTGAAGCCGCCGTAAACCACCACACCAGACCGATCATTCCAACTGCCAGTGCCACACCTGTTATGCGGTGCGTTATCGACATGGTCATGGAAAGCATGGGGCGATAGATTTGTAGATGCGGCGATAAGGGCCGCGCCTTTAGTTTGGAATCGGACATTGAATTGCCTTCTGGTACAGGTTTGTCTTCTAACGAGTGCGCTGCAGCAAAGCAAATACGGCATTTCGTATCAGGTCAGATCACCGCAGGGCGAAGTTTGACATTTGTCTTGGTTTTGCCTTGAACCGCCGCCATCAATGGATTTAGTAAAGACTGGGGGCAAAAAGGCGGATGACACTAGGCTCAATATTGGTGAGATTGTTCATCGGCGCCGTATTTCTAGTCATGGTGTTGGCCTTTGCCATCAATTTGCGACTTATCACCTTGCCTCCTCAATACGACCCATTTGCGCCGCCCGATTTGCGCGAGGGGCCGTCGTGGTTCCGCAGCATGAAGCTCAAAAATCTTGATCTTGATCCACAAGCCTGTTTGCAATCAATCAAGCAAACCGGCATCGCCACGTTGCTGTTGCCTGACAGCCAGCGCGGCCCGGCCTGCTATTTGGAAAACACGCTCATGCTTGACCGCATGTCGGTTGCCAAGATTAAGCCAGAGCAAACTCGCTGTAATATAGCAGCTCGGTTATATTTGTGGGAACGCCATGTGGTGCAGCCAGCTGCCCAGAAATATCTTGGGCAGGGCGTTAAAGAGATCACCCATTTTGGATCATATAGTTGTCGCACCATCCGCCGCTCACATAATATGAGCGAACATGCCACAGCCAATGCCTTTGATATTTCGGGCTTCCGGATGGCGGATGGCCGCTTGATTGGTGTTTTGGCGCGATTTAAGGCCGGAGGCCCTGAAGGCAAATTTTTGCACGATGTTCGCGACGGCCTATGCGACTATTTCAATCTCACTTTAAGCCCAGACTATAACGCCGACCATGCCGATCATTTTCACGTCGATATGGGCTGGGTGAGGGGCTGCCATTAAATGACGATAACTTTGGTTCCAATTTTGGTCTGGTTATAAAGTTCAATCACTTCTTTGTTTAACATGCGAATGCAGCCAGACGAAGCGGCAGTGCCAATTGATTCAGGGTGAATTGTACCGTGGATTCTAAATCCCGTATCGCCACCTTTATCAAACAAATACATGGCACGAGGCCCTAGCGGATTGATTGGCAAACCGCCGGGCATGCCCTCTGACCATTTGGCATATTCAGGTTTGCGGTCGATCATCTCTGGTGGCGGGGTCCAGGTTGGGTTTTCACGTTTCATACCAACCTTGGCAATACCTGCCCACGAGAAACCTTCTTTGCCCACAGCCACAGAATAACGCATTGCCTTTCCAAGACCCAGAACTTGGTACAAAGCGCGCTCACTGGTGTTGATGATCAAGGTTCCCGGTTTTTCCGGGGAGGAAAACTGCACCTCAATTCGGCCCGTGTAGCTGGGTTTGCGAACTTTCAGTTTGGTCTTTTTGGTTATGAGACCGCGTTTTGGATTGTTTGATTTGATAAATGCTTCCGCCTGTTGGGGAAGCACAACTGCGCCAGCCGTACCCAGCAAAACAACCTGCAGAAAGTTACGACGACTTACCATAAAAAAGGCCCCAGTTGGATTTCAAACTTGGGCCTTCAAACATACTCTGAGGCTAATTACAAGACAATGACTTTAGTTCCCACGCGTGTTTGAGCGAAAAGTTCAATCACTTCGTTGTTTAGCATTCGAATGCAGCCGGATGACGCAGCCGTGCCAATTGATTCAGGATGGATTGTTCCGTGGATGCGGAAGCCCGTGTCATATTTGCCCCTATACAAATACATAGCACGCGGCCCCAGCGGATTTTCCGCAACACCACCAGCCATACCCCCCGCCCATTTTGCCAATTCAGGTTTACGCGCAATCATTTCGGCAGGAGGAGTCCAAGGCGGGTTCACACGCTTCGAGCCCACGCGAGCAACGCCTGCCCACGAAAAACCTTCCTTGCCAACGGCAACAAGATAACGCATCGCTTTTCCACCGGGCAAAACTTTATAAAGAGCGCGCTCTTGTGTTTTGATGATGAGAGTGCCGGGTTTCTCGGATGTCAAAAACCCAACTTCCTGCCGACCCTTGTAAACTTGCTTGACGACTGTAGGCGGAATTTTGAGTCCTGCTCCAGCTGCCTGAATGAGTATTTTCTGATAAGGCTTTTTTGATTTTTTCAGAGCGACAACTTGCTTCTTAACTTTCACAAGTTTGACGGATTTAATGTGCTTGAGCCGCTTTGCTTTCACATGCGTTGCATAGCTTTTAAATTTTTTAACTTTAACAATTTTCCGCGCGGGATAAACGCCGTCCTCGTAATCGCCAAAAATAGAATGAACCACTTTGGCATTCGCTGCTTGAGGTGCTGCAAACAGGCCCGCAAGCACAATAGCCAAGACACTCAAACAACGCACAAACATCAGTCAAATTCCCCAATCATTTCGATAAAAATTAAATCGCAATTTCGTAAACTATGGAATTTGAACGTTGGTGACAATACAAAACCATCAATATGGTTTCTTTTTCTAACTCTCGAAAATTGAAAATATGTGAGTATTACCTTGTTTATTTGGCACTACAAAGGCCATACCAACGATCACACAAGTAGGGCTTTTAACCCAGCATGATAAAGTGATTAGGCAATTCATTTGGGTTTGGTGAATTGGGTGTAAAGTGTTCGGCTAATCTATCGCCACACTGCTCTACACCCAAAACCAAAGCATCCACCAACCGCTGCTCTTTGAGCAGCGGTAACATTTGATCAACAATTTTTTGCCATTCGGTATGGCTGACTTTGGAGGCAATTGCTGTATCGCCAATAATCTCAACATAACGTTCCAGCAGCGAAACAAAGATCAAAACACCCGTCCTGCCACCCGTGCCATGAGTGTTAACGGCTAAAAATTGTGACGAAGCATGACGGTGGGCATATTTGCGCATTAGTCTGCGTGGCGTCACCAGATGGAGAAACCACGTCTGGCTCAGCACTAATGCAACAACAATAAACACGATCAATTGGATTGCAAACACCCACCATAGCGTAACACTCGCCCAAGGAAAAAACCGAGCTGTCCAAGGCAGAACAAATGGTACAGCCAATGCCAAGCCAGCAGCGATATGAATAGGCACATGAACATAGTCATCGCTCTGTTTGGCGGCTACGACGACGATCTCGCCGCTGGTCAAGATCTCGGCCTTTTTAATTGCCAAGGTTACTCTCTGTCGGTCGGCATGTGACACATTATGTTTCACGGTTCACCACCCACCCGACGCGCCGCCGCCGCCGGAGCTACCGCCCCCGCCCGACCAGCCACCACCGCCGCCTGAAAACCCACCACCGCCAAATCCACCGCCACCACTAAACCCGCCACCGCCGGGAATGATGATCATGCGACCACCGCGCGATGCATTCGACAAAATGAAAACAACAATAAAAAAGAAAACGATGAAGGGGAGAACGTCTTCAATCGTCAGTGCTGATTGGTTCTGCGCCCGCGCTACAATTTGGTCGCCCTGGCCGCCGATCACTTTCTGAATATCTTCGATACCAGCATTCACACCACCAACATAATCACCAGCCTTGAAACGCGGCACCATGGCATTCTGAATAATAATTGAAGACATGGCATCGGTCAGATCGCCCTCAAGGCCGTAACCGACCTCAATTGAAACTTTGTGTTCATTGGGGGCCACCAAAACTAAAACGCCATCATTGCGCTTCTTGTTACCCAGCGCCCATTTGCGAAACAGCAGGTTGCCATAATCGCGAATGTCATAGCCTTCGAGTGTTGGCACAGTGGCCACAGCAATTTGGTGGCCGCTCGCATCTTCATAATTTTTCAGTTTATTGCCGATAATAACAGCTTGGGTCTCGCCTAAAATGGTAGCAGCATCAACAACGGGACTGGTTGTCAGAACCGGAAAGTTCGGTTCAGCCCAAGCAACAGAAATTGCAAACAGGGCCGCAATAAAAAAGATCGCGGCCCGCACCGTGTTCATTGTTATGACTTCGGTTTGTTAAAATCGACTTTTGGCGCAGTGTCTGAACCAGCTGTCGCTGTAAATGTTTCTGCAAGCTTCGCTGTTGGATAAAACCACGCAGCCCACCAACGACCAGGGATCGTTACAAGTTCTGTATTATAAACCTGCACGGCCTCGATATAATCTTTGCGAGAAACAGTGATCCGGTTTTCTGTACCTTCCAATTGTGATTGCAAGGCCAAGAAATTCTGATTTGATTTCAAATCAGGATAAGCTTCTTGAATCGACAACAGCTTGCCAAGCGCCTGCGAAAGCTGGCCCTGTGCATCTTGGTATTTTTTAAACGCTTCAGGATTGTTGATGATGTCAGCTGGCAAAACCATTTGCGTGGCTTTGGCACGGGCTTCCACAACGGCCGTCAAAACGTCTTTTTCTTGGGCAGCATAGCCCTTCACAGTCTCAACCAGATTGGGGATCAAATCAGCGCGGCGCTGATAATTGTTTTGCACATCGCTCCAGCGCGCTTTCATCGCCTGATCATAAGTCGGAACATTGTTGATGCCACAGCCGCTGAGAAACATGGCTGTGACGGCGAGGATAAGGAGATAAGCAATACGCATAAAGGCCCTCTTTAAGTTTAGAGTATAAGTTAGCAGTCTGTCATTCGGAGCGCAAATGGGGAGTTGGAGTCAAAAATTCAAGGTTGGAAAACTTTAAACTTTCTCGCCGAAATCACGACCAATTTTCAAAACCATCTTGCGCGGCAGGAAGGGAATCACCCATCCAAGTAGAAAACGCAGCTTGGGATCATTGAACACAACCAACTTGCCTGCCATCATGCCGTCGTACCCAATCTTGGCCACACTGGTGGGAGAAGGCATTTTGCCTTGAACACCTTTTGCATCTTTCATGTCGGCAACATCAAAAAATTCAGTAGCCACAGGGCCCGGCGTGAGCACCGTTGACGTTATACCTTTATCCCGCAATTCCTCTGACAGCGATAAAGAGAATGAATTTACGAAGGCTTTGCTCGCATGGTAAGTCGCCTGAAAGGGCCCGGGGATCATGCCTGCGGTTGAACCAACATGCAGAATTTTGCCAGACCTCCTTGCGACCATGTCGTGAAGAACAAGATGGGTGAGCGCCATCAATGATTTGATATTCAAATCAACCATCGCCAGATTGCGCGAAATATCTGCTTCCTGAAAAAGACCATGAAATCCAAACCCGGCATTGTTGATCAGAATATCAACATTGTGGCCCTTGGCCTTGACAGCGTTATATAATGAGGTCGTTCCTTCCACAGTTCCAAGATCAGCCGCAAACACATGCGCCTTCACGCCATGTTTTGAAACAAGCTCCGCCGCCAATTTATGCAAAGCCTCTTCACGCCGTGCAACAAGAATGACATCACCGCCAAGGCTTGCATGGTAACGCGCAAATTCTTTACCGATACCTGCGGACGCGCCGGTTATAAGTGCAAGTTTTCGAGACATTTCAAACTCCGACGTTCGGGTAAATTGGGAAATGGGAGCAAGTTGGCTTTTTATCAAGTCAATTTTAACAACAGCTTGCAAAGCCATTGTCGAGCTATGTTTTTACTATGGGTGTCTTGAAATATTTCTGCCTGACTTCAGGCACCAATCTGATGAACAGTGAAACATGGATCATCAAAAACAGTGGTACAAAATAATTCGGGATGTAGCGCCACGGCAATTGACCTAATGCTGCAACACCTGGCTCTTGTGTAAAAAGCTGAATGGGTGATCCCATTTGCGATGTGACCCCTAAGAAAATTGCAATTATGAAATCGAAAAACCCAACAAAATTCCATGTCAAAACCCAAAATTCCCAGCCATACTTTTGCTTCCATGCGATGTAAGCTGCAGGAATTGCAAAAGCAGCCGCAATCATATCGCCTGAACCTGCAATCAAAGCAAAAGGATCAGATAACCGCCCTTCATTGTGTAGAGCGATAAAAAGTCCTCCAGCTAATCGTGAAGATTGAACCGCAATAAGTGTCACAATGCTGGCATTTAGCAAAACGGTTTTTGCCGAATCTGAACGCCCGTAAAATATACGAAATGCAATCACTGGCAGAAAAATCGAGAATGCGGCACCGGGCAATGGCCCAATTCTGGGCAATGTCACGATCGTTGTAAACAACAACCATGCGACCAATAAGACACCAACTTGATAAAATGCCGCGCCCTTAAGTTTGAGTGCTCGCAGGATGAAGTAGATGATAACAGGGCTCGCGATTGCCACGAATGAATATAGAATTTGATCAAGAGTCATTTTTATGTCCTTTATTTTTTTCAGTCAGCTTGCGCGTGGCGCTGATAATTTGATCACGTAATTGTTTCTGCGTTTCGCCTTTAGGCATAGCGCGCATCATAGCGAGGCCGCCGACCAACATTGAAAGTACGGCCCAAGCGTGTTCGGGATCCAAACCATTTGCTACTGCCAGCGCATTTTTTGTTTCTTCAGCACCCTTTTTAAAGGCCCGCAGAACTGGCTCTTCCTGCCTGCGTACTTCGCTAATCAATGCGCCAGCTGTGCAACCCTTAGCGACATCGGCCACGCGCTCATCGGACAGATAATATTTGGCGATTAACCCAACATCGTTCTGCGCGTTGGCGATTTTCGCCAAGCCCGCAAAATTTATAGGGCTTTGCTCCAATGCTTTCTCCATCGCAGCAGCCAGCATGTCGGTTTTGTCGGCGAAGTGCGCATAGAAGCCGCCATGGGTCAGCCCCACTGCTTTCATCACAGCGGGCACACTGGTTTCACTGAACCCTCTGTCCCGCATCAATTGCGACGCCGCATCAATAATCAGCTCACGTGTTCTGGCGCTGTGGCCTTTGTCATATCGAACCATAATTGGATTTTGTCTTCCACATTTTAGTCTTGACAATTATTATATGATAATCATAATATAAAAGCAAGTTCAAAATTTAACTCCGAAAAATGGAAAGCCTAATGTCTGCTGTTCAATTCACTAATCTCGTTGTTTTGCTCACCGATATTTTCATGCCACTTACTGCCGTGACGATTTTCATTTTGATTAATAGAGCAGCAATTTGGCAGCCCATATCCAAACTTGCTGCCTTTCCACTTGTTCTCGCCCTCATCTGGGCCAGCCTGTGGACATGGTGGCCACCACTTGCCAGCATACGCTTTCAGCCGCCCCCAATGGGCCAAGGCGGCGCAATTTTTTTGGTGATTATATCATTCGTCGGTTTGCTGGCTTTCAATTCCGTGCGCCAGATATTTGCAAATGCTGATTTGAAAATATTTCTATGGTTGGGGCCGTGGCGAATTTTCTATGGCACGGCATTGCTTGTCATTGGTTTGGCCGGAGGTTTGCCTGCGGAATTTTTCTGGACAGCCAGCTTGGGCGACATCGCTGTCGGAGTTTGGGCCGTGTCTATGTTGGCGCGGCTGAAAACAGTGTCATCTAAAGAGATTCTGCTTTGGAACATTTTAGGTCTCGCTGATCTCATTCATGTCCTAGCCATCGGCGCTTTTAGTTTGGGTAGATTTTTTAGCATCCATCCAGAATTTTCACCGCCCAGCCTTTTGCCCATTGCTGGTGTACCAATGATGATTGCCATGCATGTATTCGCACTGTGGGCATTCACCAGTGCAAGGCCAAATGATGCTAACACCTAAGCTTTCCTGTTCTGCCTATTTGCCACCAAATCATCAACCACCGCCGGATCAGCCAAAGTTGATGTATCGCCCAACGCTGCAAAATCATCTTCCGCAATTTTGCGCAAGATACGGCGCATGATTTTGCCCGAACGTGTTTTTGGTAATCCCGGCGCGAACTGAATTTTATCTGGTGTTGCCAAAGGCCCAATTTCTTTGCGCACATGATCGACAAGAATTTTCTTCAAGCCGTCATCGCCGCTCTCACCCAACATCAAAGTGACATAACAATAAATGCCCTGCCCTTTGATGTCATGAGGATATCCAACAACTGCTGCTTCAGACACTTTTGCATGAGATACCAAAGCGGATTCCACTTCAGCCGTGCCAAGACGGTGGCCAGAAACGTTGAGCACATCATCAACCCGGCCCGTAATCCAATAATATCCATCTTTATCGCGACGACAGCCATCGCCTGTAAAATACATGCCTTTGTATGTCGAAAAATAATTCTCAACAAAGCGCTTATGATCGCCATAAAGTGTGCGCATTTGCCCGGGCCAGGAATCCAAGATCACCAAATTGCCGGAAGCTTCACCTTCCAGAAATGCACCTTTGTCGTCCACCAAAGCAGGCCGGCAACCAAAGAAAGGTTTTGTGGCTGAACCGGGCTTGAGCTTTGTGGCACCGGGCAATGGTGAAATCAAAATGCCGCCTGTCTCCGTCTGCCACCACGTATCCACAATCGGGCAGCGACCATCGCCCACCACACGGTGATACCATTCCCACGCTTCGGGATTAATCGGTTCACCTACAGAACCAAGGAGCCGCAGCGATTTGCGCGAGGTGCGCGTGACCGGCGCATCGCCCTGTTGCATCAACGCACGAAGGGCAGTTGGTGCGGTGTAAAATATATTCACTTGGTGTTTGTCGATCACCTCCCAAAAGCGCGATGTGTTCGGATAGTTGGGCACACCTTCAAACATCAGCGTGGTTGCACCATTGGCCAGTGGGCCATAGAGAATATAAGAATGCCCCGTCACCCAGCCCACATCCGCCGTGCACCAATAAACATCGCCATCATGATAATCGAAAACATATTGGTGCGTCATTGAGGCATAAACGGTGTAGCCACCTGTGGTGTGCAACACGCCTTTTGGTTTGCCAGTGGAGCCAGAAGTGTAGAGAATGAATAGCGGGTCTTCCGCTTTCATCTTCTCTGGTTTGCATTCGGCTGAAACCTTCAGCGCTTCCTCATGATACCAAAGATCGCGGCCCGCGACGAAATTGACGGCAGCACCCGTGCGGCGGATCATGAGAACTTTCTCGTCGCCCTTACATTTGGCTAAAGCCGCATCCGTATTGGCTTTCAGCGGAATTTTTTTACCACCGCGTAGGCCTTCATCGGCTGTAATCACAAATTTAGAATCACAATCGAGAATACGCCCTGCCAAGCTTTCAGGTGAAAAGCCACCAAACACCACCGAGTGAACCGCTCCTATGCGAGCACAAGCCAGCATCGCATAAGCGGCTTCTGGAATCATCGGCATATAGATTGTAACGCGGTCACCCTTCTTCACGCCTTGCTTTTTTAACACATTGGCCATGCGGCACACATGTTCGAAAAGCTCAGCGTAGGTAATTTTTTTATCGTCGTAGGGATTATCGCCTTCCCAGATGATAGCTGTCTGGTTTGCGCGCTTTTTCAAATGCCGATCAATGCAATTATAGGCGACGTTTAGAATACCATCTTCATACCATTTGATCGAAACGTTGGGATATTTAAACGTAGTGTTCTTTATTTTCGTCGGAGCCTTAAACCAATCCAAACGCTTGGCCTGTTTGCCCCAGAATTTCGCAGGGTTCTTGACAGACTCTGCGTAAGATTTTTCATAACCCGCTGCATCCACCAGAGCACGTTTTTTCCAAGCCGCCGGCACAGCATAGATTTTATCAGACATGGCGTTTTCTTCTCCAGAAATGGTTGCTTTGCGCAATTGTTATTCTTCTAGCCACTGTATAACTTGCAAATCATGCGGACGACAAATCATTTCATTAATTTCATGCTACTCGGCTTATTCTGGGGTATTTCACCGAGCTTCTACAAGCACCTGACTGAAATCAAAATGCCAGAAACTCACACGATTTTCTGGACGGGCATGGGTGTGGGCTTGATCATGTTTTGCGCATCACTTTATCGTACTGGCATCAGTGGGATTGATAAACGCTTGATCATTTATGGTTTTGGTTGTGCGGCTTTGATGAACATTCCATTCGGACTAAATCTCTATCT
>JAYTUV010000067.1:0-24866 GCA_043744395.1 Aestuariivirga sp. | reverse complement strand
GATAGTTACGCTCCAACCTGATGACCCCAGCGCCGGGGAAATCTTTTTCGAAGCGCAGTATGTTATCAACCTCAGCGCCGCGCCAGCCATAGATCGACTGATCATCATCACCCACGCAGCAGATGTTTTTATGGCCTTGGGCGAGAAGGCGCAGCCAAAGATATTGCGCCACGTTGGTGTCTTGATATTCATCGACCAGCATATATTTGAATTTAGTCTGGTAAGATTTCAAAACATCTGGGTGGTTTTGGAAGATGCGCAACACTTCAAGCAGCAGATCGCCAAAGTCTGTGGCGTTGACGGTTTTGAGGCGGGCTTGATAATCAGCATAAAGTTTTCCGCCGAGGCCATTGGCAAATGAAAAGGCCTCACCTTGTGGAACTTTATCGGGGGTCAGCCCGCGGTTTTTCCAGCCGTCAATGGCATTGGCGAGCGCACGGGCGGGCCAGCGCTTTTCATCAATGCCTTCTGCTTGAATGAGTTGTTTCAGCAAACGCACTTGATCATCATCATCCAGAATAGAAAAGCCAGAACGCAGGCCAGCAAGTTCGGCATGATTGCGCAAGATTTTTACACCTATGGCGTGGAACGTTCCAAGCCACGTCATGCCCTCCACCATGCCACCGATCAGGTGGCCGATGCGCTCTTTCATTTCACGGGCGGCTTTGTTGGTGAAGGTGACGGCGAGGATTTGGTTAGGCCATGCTTTTTGCGTGGTTAGGATGTGGGAAAGTCTGGTGGTGAGCACACGGGTTTTGCCCGTTCCTGCGCCTGCCAGAACCAACAAAGGGCCATCAATGCGTAGCACGGCTTCTCGCTGCTCCGAGTTTAGGCCTTTGAGATAAGCAGGTTCGCCGCCAGCACCAAGGGCGCGCGCAGAAATGCTGCCCGGTTTTGGGGTGGGCGCTGGCTCGTCGTCAAAGTCGCTTAGGTCAATTGGATTATTGGACATTGGGGATCACGATTCTCATGATCCCCATATAGACGTTTATGGGCTGAATATCAGGCGCAATGACGCAATTGTTCGTAACTTGGATTGGCAAATTGAGCCTTCACTTCGTTCTGGATTCTGCGCCATGTTTCGGCGGTTTCGGTGTCGCCCGAGCGTTCGCAGAGCAGGGCGTGACGGGCGGCTTCACCTAGGGCTTGCTTGCCATGGGCGAAAACCAGCGCTTCAGCAAAATGTGCGTAACCTGTGTTGACCATTTTAGACCTCCCTTTGTTTGCTATTGAAACTATCGATGAAGGTTGAATGCGCCATTAGTTTTACGGGAGTGTGACGGTTATGGGGCAGGGGCTAGATGAGTTCGACTTTGGTGTGAGCTTTAATGGCTGACGCGAGCTTTTGATCGCGCGTGAGGAATGGGATTTGATAATCTTCAGCGAGCGCCACATATGAAGCATCATAGGGCGTAAAATTATCTTTCATATTCCAGATTGACAAATTGAGGTGGTTCGTTGCCACGCGCTCCAAGACGAGTTCATTGAAATCGGCAAGAGCTTGTGTCGCTCTTTTTTCGGAGATTAATTTCAGTCGCAATTGCTTTCGGATTGCATTGATGAACTCTAAATCGATCAAATGTGGGGCAATGAGGTCGCCCTTGGTTTCTATAAGATTTAAATAGCTCGGGTCAGCTGCAGAATCCAAAAATATGTAAAGGATGAAAGAGGCGTCTACGACAATCATCCTCTTGCATCACGTTCTTCGCGTATAATTTCCTCAGCGCTTGGTTTCAGGTGAACTGGCTCTCGCGTCCTCAATCTTGCAAAAAGTTCTGCATTTGTAGGGCGGTTTGCAATTTCGGTGAGCTTAATCCGTAGGTACTCGGAAAGCGACAATCCTTTCGAATTCGCCAAGTCGACCAATCGGCTATGAGTTTGATCCTCAATATCGCGCACGTGAATTTGTTTATTCATGCATGCAATATGCATGCAGATTGATAGGAAGTCAAATCAAGCCTTCCTCGGGATGCCGATTTTGTGACCCACTTGGGGAGGAAGTGTCAATGTTTTGTGAGCTTGCAACATTGCATCAATCTTGGCTTGAATCGCAGGAGGAAATGCTGCGGTTTTTTTGAGGTTCAGATCGACATGAGCGATGATGACTTCCATAATGCAGGAGAGAAAGTTTTTTTCGTTGTGATACATTTGCTGCACATAATGAACGCGCTTGTGGTCAGCATCGATGATGTGGTTTTCGATGCGTACCACGTCTCCGGCGTGGATTTCGTGGGCGTAGGTTGTATGGGTTTCCAGCGTGAAGAATGAGCAGTTGGTTTGTTTCACGTAATCTGGCCCAAGGCCAAATCCCCAGAACAGATGCTCTGCCGCTTTATCAAACATCACGGCGTAGTAAGCCATGTTGAGATGGCCGTTATAGTCAGTCCATTGGTTTTCGACTGTTTGAAGTTCGCCGATAAATGGTTTGGGCATTTAATTTTCCTTGGGCTGTGATAGTATTTCAGCCATGAATAACGCAAATCAAGCCATATTGGAAATTCGCCAGATTTTGGGAGAACGCTTGTCCACAGCACAGATTGTGCGTGAACATCATGGCAAAGATCAAACGTGGAATCCTGGGATACCACCGGATGCTGTGGCTTTTGTGCAAAGCACCGAAGAGGTTCAGTCCATCGTGCAGGTTTGTGCGCGTTTGCAAGTTCCGATTATTCCTTTTGGCGCCGGCACCTCGCTGGAGGGGCATTTTACGGCTCCTTATGGTGGAATTTGCATTGATATCAGCCAGATGAGTCAGATTCTCGAAGTAAATGCTGAGGATTTGGATTGCCGGGTTCAGGCCGGTGTGACGCGCAAGCAACTCAATACTCATCTGCGCGACAAAGGTTTGTTCTTCCCGATTGATCCGGGGTCAGATGCCAGTCTCGGCGGTATGACAGCCACGCGCGCGTCTGGCACCAATGCTGTGCGTTACGGCACGATGCGTGAGAATGTGCTGGGTGTGACGGCGGTGATGGCCAACGGTGAGGTAGTGCGCATGGGCACAAGAGCGCGCAAATCATCGGCGGGTTATGATCTGACACGGCTGATGGTGGGATCGGAGGGTACGCTGGGTATTATCACCGAGGTGGGCTTGAAGCTTTACGGGATTCCAGAATCAATCAAAGCTGGGGTTTGTGCTTTCCCGAGCGTGGAGGCGTGTTGCAACACCGCTATTCAAGTGATCCAGATGGGAATTCCGATTGCGCGTATTGAATTAGTAGATGCCGAGCACATCAAAGCGATCAACGTATATTCCAAATTATCGATGGCCATTGGTCCCACATTGTTTGTGGAATTTCATGGCACGGCGGCGGGAACGCAGGAACAGGCAGAGATGTTTGCTGATATTGCCGGAGAGTTTGGAGCAGGGCCGATAGAGTGGGCAACGCAGGAAGAAGACCGCGCAAAGCTTTGGCAAGCGCGACATGACGCGTTTTGGGCCACAAAATCATTAAAGCCTGGCAAAGAAGAATCTATTGCTACCGATGTGTGCGTTCCGATTTCACGGTTGGCGGAATGTGTTGTCGAAACGCAGAAGGACTTGGAAGAGAATAATATTTACGGACCAATCATCGGCCATGTGGGCGACGGCAATTTTCATGTGGTGCTGTTTTGTGATCGCAGCGATGAAAGTGAAGTTAAACGCGTGAAGGCCATATATGAGCGTTTGATCAAACGGGCTTTGGCGATGGGTGGAACTTGCACCGGTGAACACGGGATTGGCCGCGGCAAGCGCGAATATTTAGCCCTCGAACACGGCAATGGCTTGGATGTGATGCGGGCAATCAAGGCGGCTCTTGATCCGATGAACATCATGAACCCTGGCAAGAACGCGGGCGCATAATTTTATGCCTTGAACTTGTCGCAATGACTTGCGACTTCTTAGGCGAGGCCTATTCTAAAAACTATGAGCATTTGGAAATCACCCATATTCTATTTCGGTATATTGCTGGTGGTTGCTGTTGTGGCCGCACTGGCTGCGCCGTTTGTTGTGAATTGGAATAGCTACCGCAGCAATCTTGAAGCATGGGGCCGCACTGTTACGGGGCGTGATGTAGCGATTAATGGCCCCATATCTGTGCGGTTGTTTCCGTGGCCAAGATTAGAAGCTCAAGACATAAATATTGCAAATCCAAAAGACTTTTCTGAAAAAGCAATGCTGAACGCGAAACGCATTAATGTGCAGCTTGCTTTGGCTGGGCTTTTTAATGGCGATATTCAAGTGGAAGCAATCGAACTTGATCAACCGTCGATTTTTCTGACGCGTAATAATGAAGGAAATGGCAATTGGGTTTTTCAACTTGGTAAATCTCGATTGCTCGAAAAAATTAAGCTTGAACAAATTAAATTGAATGACGGCACAGTTACAATCCGCGACGCGGGGCAAGGCTTTGAGACTGTTGTGCAACATCTCAATGCCGTTCTTTCCGCTGCAGCGTTTGAAGGGCCTTGGCGCGTGCGAGGCACTGCGCAGAATAATGGTGTTCCAGTTGATCTCACTTTTTCAAGTGCTGAATGGAAAGCGGCTGAACCCTTCAAGTTTGGCTTTAGAGTTGCGCCCACTGATGGCGCACTGCCAGCCTTTGTTTTTGATGGAACCGAGAATGCTGGTCAGTTGCTTGGTAAGATTCGGATTGAACCTGTGGTGACCGATGATGGCCGGCAAAGCCTTGATCAAAATTTCAAGCCTTTGCAGATGCAGGCAGATGTGGCGGCGAGTTTTCGCGGCGCCAAGCTTGATAAGATTCATATTGTGCCAGCTGATAACAAAGATAGCACAACGTTGATTGAAGGATCGGCTGATGTGGCGTTTGAGCGTGGAATTGATGCAAATGTAAAATTGTCATCACCGCGCATTAATCTTGATCAACTGGCAGATGGACAGTCTTTGCGGGTTTGGCGGGCGGGTGGGATGATGGCACTGCTCAACCGGGTGATTGCTGAATTTCCTGAGAGATTAGATTTGACTGCTGATTTTGATGTTGCATCGCTTTCAGCGGCGGGTGAAACTTTAGAAAATGTGAAGCTTAATATTTCTGCGCAACAAGGTGCTGTGCGCATTCAAAACTTGACAGCTCGTCTGCCGGGGCGCAGCGCCATGAAATTTGATGGAATTGTATTTCCGGGCGAGGGTGCGGCAGAGCTTGGTGGCACGCTGGCTGTTGAAAGCAATGACACGCGCGCGTTGGTTTCATGGTTGTGGCCGGAAGGAAAGTCTGAACTTGCGAAGTTTTGGACGGGATCTCGCGGACGGTTGAAAGCTCAATCTGATGTTACTTGGTCTGGTAGACGGTTTGGATTTCAAAATTTGAAATATGAATTGGATGGCGAGGCAGGAACAGCGCAGCTTGCTGTTGCTATCGGCAAATTGCCCTCTGTTGATTTGCAACTAAGTTCAGAGAATTTGGATTTAGATAATTTGATATCGTTGCAGGGAGCAAATGTTTTGGAAGCCATGCTTGCTGCACCGGCGACGAGTGAAGAGGCGAGTTTTGATAAGCGGCTTTCCATTCAAGCCAAAAAATTGCATTTGAACGGTGTGATGGCGCAAGATGTTGCGTTCGATTTTTCGTCGAGCTTCAGTGGATTTGAAATCAAAACTCTGGATGTTGGCTCGATTGAGGGTGCGCGCGTGAAGGGTGGTGGGTTGGTGCTGCGAGGGCCAGACGGGCCTTCAGGCGATTTGAAATTGACTGTACAGGCCGAAAATCCACGTGGCATTTTACGCATGGTGGGGGCGTTTCCAAAGGGGCCTGACCCGCGCTGGGCCGCTGTCTTAGGGCAGACTGATCTGCAAGCTGATGTAACCGTTCGACCCGGACAGAAGGAACCTCAGATAACATTTGGTGCAACTGGTGTAAGCGGGCCTTTACAAATTTCCATCAGTGGCGGGGTCAAAGATGCAACCAAGGGGGTCAATGCAGATCTGGGACTTTCGGCGGAGCTGAATTCCGCCGATGGCGGCGACTTGGCACGGTTGTTTGGATTTTTGCCGAATATGACAGAAGCGGGACCTGGCAAGATTTCAATGACCGTTTCTGGTGCAAGTGCGGCGGGATATAATTCTGTTTTTAAGGGCGAATTGTTTGGCGCTCAGATTGGATTTGAAGGACATTATAGACCCGACGAAAAACTTGCTGCGTTTGATGGCGTGGGTTCCGTATCGGCAGACGACGGCACCTTGCTGGGTCGCGGCCTTGGGCTTGATCATCTGAAATTATTTTCTGGCCCAATAGGGCTGAAATCCAACTTAGCTACCGCCGAGCAAAAATTGATGTTCAGTTCTTTGAGTGGAAAATTTGGTGGGCAAAATATTTCAGGAGATGGCAGTGTTGGTGCGGATGGGGCAATCAACGCCAATGTCGCCATGGAGCACATCGATTTGCCGACCATTTTGGCCGGCGTACTTATGCCATGGCGAAATGTTCAGCCAGCACTGAGCGATAGTTTTTCTGGATCAGTTGCGCCCGGTTGGCGGGGCGAAATTTGGCTGCGCCCAAAGCAACTTTTTTATCTTGGTTCTCCACTCAAGGAAGCAATTGTGGGCATCGGTTTTGAGGCCGGCAGCCGCAGTATTTCAGCTGCATCACGGGACCCAGATCAAGAACCATTTATGCTCGATCTGACTTTGCGCCGGGAAAATGATAGTTATATGCTTGACGGTTCAGGCCACGGCGAAGTTTCGCTTGCCCCTTTTTTAGCAAAGAATGGTGGTGCGTCTTTTGCCAGCGGACGAGTTATTTTAGACGGAAAATTTCAGGGGCGGGGCCGCAGTCCGCAGGCTGTTCTTTCCGAATTGGGTGGCACAGGAACATATGAACTGAGCGGTGCTGAACTTACCGATGTCACGCCAGATACATTTTACCAAAAACTTGATTTGGCGAAGGACCCAAGCGCATTGCAGCAGGCATTTGATGAACTGATGAAGGGGCCGGGCTTTACTCTAGGAAAACAGAAGCACGGGATTAAGATAGAAAAGGGTTCGGCTGTTGGAGAAGTAGCCAATTTGAACTTTGATGCTGCGGCTGTTAAAATTACACCGAGTGTTGATTTTTCAAGTAATCAGCTGAAAACTGAAATTCTTCTTGCATCAAAAGCGAGGGCTGACTTGCCGGAGCTTCGCATAAGTTATGAAGGTCCGCCGGGCGAGATGATCCGGCGCAGTGATACGTCTGCGATTTCTGCAAAACTTGGCTATGCTTTTATAGCGCGGGATGTGGCTGAGCTTGACCGTGTGAAAAAGGAACAAGAGAAAATCGAAGCTGATGAAGCAGCGCAGACGCAAGCTGATCAAGTTAAATTTGCGGCTTATCAGGCCCAACGCGTGGAGCTGCGATTGAGACTGCGCGAACTCAAGGTTCATGCAGCTCAGCGCATTGTTGATGCGACGAGACGACAAGCCAAGATGGACGCCATTATTGCGGCTTCGGAAGCTATTGATCAAAATGAGTTGCTGCGACTTTTGCAGAGAGCGCGCGGGTTTTAGTTTTGCAAACGTTTTAAAATCCAGACACGAATTGCACTGGAAAGATTTTTGTCGCCTCGCGCTTGATCAATTTCGCCGACGAGCAGGGCGATGGTTTTTCCTTCTTGGGCAGCATAAGTTTTGAGCGCATCCCAAAATTCCGGTTCGAGCGAGAGTGAAGTGCGGTGCCCCGCGATGGTGAGAGAGCGCTTCAAGTCTTTGGGCATCAACTCTCTCGCTTCTTGCCATCCAAAGCAGATTTTAATTTTGAAGACTCAAATTTGGCAACAACTTTATCGCTTTTGCTTTGCCCAAATTTGGCGCGGTTATGCTCGGCCAATTTTTCATTCTCTTCGCGGTGCTTTGTTTTGCGCGCGCGCCTGAGATTGATCAGGTCAGCACTCACTTCGGCCCCAGCATGTTTTCGGGGCGGACGATCAAATCAAAATCTGCTTCTGTGATGCCGTCTTTGACGGCCTCTTCGCGCAATGTCGTGCCGTTCTTATGGGCTGTTTTGGCAATCTTAGCGGCGCGGTCATAGCCATATTTGGGGGCGAGCGCCGTAACCAACATAAGCGAACGATCAAGCGCTGCCTTGATATTGTCTTCGCGGGCTTCAATGCCTTGCACGCAGTTTTCTGTGAAGCTGGTCACAGCATCGGCCATCAATTGAACCGACTGCAGAAAGTTATAGGCCATGACGGGATTGTACACGTTGAGTTCGAAATGGCCCTGGCTGCCAGCAAATGTGATGGCGGCGTTGTTGCCAAAAATTTGCACGCAAACTTGGGTGAGGGCTTCGCATTGTGTGGGGTTTACTTTGCCGGGCATGATGGATGAGCCTGGTTCGTTTTCTGGTAGCTGCAGTTCGCCCAGACCGGAGCGTGGGCCTGAACCCAGAAAGCGAATGTCATTGGCGATTTTGAAGAGCGAGGCGGCGACGGTGTTTATCGCACCATGCGTCATGACCATCGCATCATGTGCGGCCAAGGCTTCGAATTTGTTTGGAGCCGAAGTGAAGGGCAGGCGGGTGATGTTGGCGATCGCTTCTGCCACTTGTTCAGCAAAGCCCACGGGTGCGTTAAGGCCAGTGCCCACCGCCGTGCCGCCTTGGGCGAGTTGCATCAACATGGGCAGAGTTTGTTCAATGCGGGCGATGCCGTTTTGAATTTGTTGGGTATAGCCTGAAAATTCTTGGCCTAGCGTAACGGGTGTTGCATCTTGCGTATGGGTGCGGCCAATTTTGATGATCTTAGCCCATTGCATGGCCTTGTCATTCAGCGCGTTGCGCAAATGTTGCAATGCGGGCAGCAGGCGGTGGTGAATTTCTTCGGCACACGCAATGTGCATTGCCGTTGGGTAGGTGTCGTTTGAAGACTGACTCATGTTCACATGGTCATTGGGGTGAACTGGTTTTTTTGACCCCATGACGCCGCCTAACATTTCAATGGCGCGGTTGGAGATAACCTCATTTGCATTCATGTTGGACTGTGTGCCCGAACCGGTTTGCCAAACGGCCAATGGGAAGTGCTCATTCAGTTTTCCCTCGATCACCTCTTGCGCCGCGTTGATTATCGCTGCGGCGATAGACGTGTCCAAATGGCCTAGGCCCATGTTTGTTTCTGCCGCGGCGCGTTTGATGATTCCTAAAGCGCGAACCACTGAGGCCGGCTGCTTCTCCCAACCAATTTTAAAATTCTGCAACGAACGCTGTGCTTGTGCGCCCCAATAGCGGGTTGTATCAACTTCGATTGGGCCAAAGGTGTCGGTTTCGGTGCGGGTTTTAATGGCCATTGCTCAAGTTCCTGAATTGCTGCGCGGGATTAGCATGTCACGAATAAAGAGGCGAGGGGTGCTAGTCATCTTTGTACATTGCCGCACTACCGTCGCAAAATTCACAGCCGACCAGCGAGCTGTGTTCAGGCACACCACCTAACTGTCCTTCCGAACAATGGCCGCAAACTTCGAACTCATCATCTGTTTCAAAACACTCAACGCAAACATAGAAATGATAGTGCTCGACAACACTGTGGTAACCCCCACAATTTGGGCAGTTAATTGGGACATAGTCAAAATAATTATCTTTGGTTATTGCATCGCCAGTATCTAAACATTCTCGCACATCATCTTTAGACACCTTTACCGCGCAAGTCGGACAAGCGGTTGGTGACCCGGAATACGAAGTGAAGTAGATGGCTTCGCCGCAGCTTTCGTTTTTGCATTTAACCTTGATCTCTGATCCGTGATATCGGCAAACGACACAGTCAGCTTCAGAGATGGCTCCAGTTGGTTCGTAGACCGTCATCGACTCAAACTGGCAACTTGGGCAAATGCCAACTCTAAGCCCTGTCTTGCGGTGCTCACTCAATGTTGGGGTTCGCGCTTCGAAGACCTGCAGCAAATATGTGCGATGGCCTTCCATTTTACGACCAATGCGAGTGATTTCAGTCCCGAATATTTCGAATTCAGGCCAGCCGCCGAGCAATGTTCTAAGTGCGAGCCAGCCCTTACATTGTTCTGCGGCGATTATGCTCTGCCCATCTCCAGCGTCGTCGGTCACTTCATAGGCATGTGCGAAGTGGACCATTTTATTCCGGTGCTTTGCGATCTTGTTGAAGATGTTTCTGGCGTCTTCTGGAATTGTTACTTGGGCCACTTTCCTCAATCGGTCTATAGTCTGATCGGAATTTGCCGTCCTAGAGTCCCCCCTAAAAAATGCAGATTTGTCCGCTTGATCAGGCTTATCCAGTAAAAGTGACCAGTGCTCACGCATCAAACGTGCTTTGAGAATCAATTCGATTGCGGACGCGAAATGAATTGTGGAGAATTTTGTAGAATTAGCAAACTCGTCAATTGCGCGGTCAAGAAACTCGAATGCACTTTTGGCCAAAGCAGCAAAAAGTTCGTTTTCAGACAAAAACGTTGTTTCTTTTTTTCGTGTCATCTTATTCATCTAGCCCAAAGTAATTCAATAATGATACCAACACGACATCGCGCGCAACTCTTCTTTATCAACTTTGTAGACTAACCTGTGTTCTTGGTCGATGCGACGGGACCAAGCGCACGCAAGATCAAATCGGAGAGGTACAGGCTTGCCGATGCCCTCAATTGGTGATTTCAATGTGGCTTCGATCAAGTCCAGAATTTTCAGCGCCTTGCGCCTGTCGATCTCAGTCCAATAGTGCAGATGCTTTAAAGCCTTTGGATCAAAGACCAAGCGCATTTTTTAGAGCTGCAACAGACTTAAATGCGACGAGATCTTTTTTCGAGCGTTTCATGGCGGTACGAAGCTGCTTAGCATTTGCGGGGGAGCGCAACAAATAAGCCGTTTCAGCCATCGAGTCATAATCTTCGCGGGACAACAAAGCCGCATCGCCGCCCTTGGCGCGTTCCACTACGATTACTTCATGGTCGTCCACTGCGCGGTTTAACGCGGATTTTAGATTGGCGCGGAGTTTTGAATAATTAATCGTCTTCATTGTTGTATTGTGGGTCTTGCAATAACTGCGACACTAATCGCCGATGTCATTTGTTTAACTTGCGTGCGTTGCGTTAAGCGCTGATTATCATGGCTTGGCGGCAACTGCCAGTGAATCAGGGATGGGCATGTTTAAGAATATTCCGCGCGGCGTTTGGATGCTGGGCTTTGTTTCGATGTTTATGGATATCTCTTCGGAGATGATCCATGGCGTGTTACCGCTTTTTGTGGTGGGCACGCTTGGCGCTTCGGCCACTTTGCTGGGGCTGATTGAAGGCATAGCCGAGGCCACCGCGCAGATTTCAAAGCTTTTCTCAGGCGTGCTGAGTGACAAGTGGAAAAGTCGGAAAGGTTTGGCGCTTCTTGGATATGGCATGGCGACAATTGTAAAGCCGCTGTTTCCTTTGGCCACTTCGGTGACGGGCGTGTTCATCGCCCGGTTTGCCGACCGGATTGGCAAGGGCATTCGTGGTGCCCCGCGTGATGCGATGGTGGCCGATATGACGGCACCTGAACTTCGGGGTGCGGCTTTTGGTTTGCGGCAGTCGCTTGATACGGTGGGGGCGTTTGTGGGGCCGTTGATTGCAGTGATCTTGATTGGCCTTTGGGCGATGGATCTGCGCAATGTGCTTTGGGTGGCATGTGTTCCCGCATTGATTGCAGTTTTGATATTGGCCTTTGGTGTTGAGGAACCAGCGCCTGTGATCAACGACAACAAACGCAAGGCTGGATTTAATTTTGCCACGGCCAAGAATTTGGGGCATCCGTTTTGGATTGTGGCGGCCCTTGGTGCTGCCGTGATGTTGGCTCGTTTCTCGGAAGCATTTCTGGTTTTGCGCGCTTCGCAATCTGGCATGACGTTGGCATTTGTGCCGTTGGTGATGGTTGTTATGAGTGTTGTCTATTCGCTGTCCTCATATCCAGCGGGTGTACTTTCAGACCGACTGGGGCGCAACGGCCTGTTGGCGGCAGGCTTGGTCAGTTTGATCTTGGCAGATGTGGTGTTGGCTTATGCGCCGGGGCCGTTGATGGTGATGGTGGGGGTGGCGATCTGGGGGCTGCACATGGGTTTGACGCAGGGCATTTTATCAACGTTGGTTGCTGATTCTGCGCCGGCAGATTTGCGCGGCACGGCATATGGCGTATTTGCTTTGGTCAGCGGTGTTGCAACATTGGTGGCCAGCGTTGTGGCTGGTGTGGTTTGGGACAGGGCAGGGGCAGCGCCGGTATTTTTAATTGGCGCAGGATTTAGTGTTCTTGCACTGCTATTGATGGCGCTTCAACGCAGCTCGTCCCACCAATAAGGATTGCTCCACGCGCGTTTGCCTGCGTGATCAATCACTGTCACACGGAACCAAGGGCTGGGTTTTTTCAAAAGCCAACCTGTTTTGAGCTTTGCGAGATCAAAGCTGGCTGATGTAATTGCCTTTCCGGTTTTGGTGCAAGTTCGGGAGTTGCCACAGACCACAGTTATTGTGTCCACTGGTGAACACGCAATTTCGATTTCTTTGCCGTGCAATTTGATATCATGAAACTGCGGGCCTTGACTTGAATAGTAATGGCCGTCTTTCAAGGCTTGCAACAGCACATCAGGATCAAGACTTTGGGCTTTGACGTTCACCCAGCCACCAAAATGATCTGGTGATTTGAAATGCGCATCATCTGTTGCAAAAGCTGACAGGCGCTTGCCTTCATTCATCAGTTGATCATGGAGATACCAGCCATCGCCGCGATCATTTTCAACGGCACAGCCGTGGTTGTAAATCTCGACGGCGTGGGCGGAGGCCACAGCTAAGCCGTCTTCCAATGTGAGTTGTGACCAAGCAGGGTGGGCGATGCCTACGAATGCGCCGGCTTCACGAGCACGTTTGGCAAGTTGCACTCCCGTTTCATTTGGGCCGCAAGGTGGAAAGTCTAAGGGCAGGCCAGCGGCAACGATGTGCCATAATTCACCAGCACTTGTTTCTGGTGCATGCAGTTCAACACCGATTAATGTTGTGAAATCATTGGAGCGGAATTTGCGGGTGTCGTTAATCGGCCAATTATAGTGCTCAATGAAATGTTCGGAAAGTTGCAGGAAATCATAACCTGCATTTTTGTAGGCTTCGACAACTGCCTCGGGCGAAAGCACGCCATCAGACTGATTGGTATGGGTGTGAATATTGCCACGCCAAAAACGACCGGGAAGAGAGAAGGGGGACAGTGATTTCATCAGATGCTCATCTGCATGCCCAACTCGACAACACGGTCAGGCGGGATGCGGAAGAATTCAATTGCGCGGGCTGACTGATTGGCCAACATGATAAAAATGCGTTGTTGCCAGAATGGCATTGACGATCTGGCGGAGGTTTTTATGACGCGGCGGCCAAGAAAATAAGAGGCTTGGCGGGGATCAATTTCAAGGCCCTTTTCAGCACAGGCGCGAAGTGCTGCTGGAACGTCTGGCTGTTCCATATAACCGAATTTAGCTTCAACCAGCCAAGCACCAAGTGGGCCTTGCTTAACAGTTACGCGGTCGCCTTCCCATCGTGGTTGTTTAACCGTGTCAACCTCGATGAATACAAGCTTATCGTGCAATACGCGATTATGTTTGAGGTTGTGCATCAAGGCACTTGGAGCGAATTTAATATCGGTCTGCAAGAACACTGCGGCACCTGCAACGCGCGCAGGCTGGCGACGCTCAAGGCTTTCGAGAAGACCTACCAACTCAATTGACTCTTTTTGTATTTTGTTGGCCAAAGCTTTGCGGCCTTGCATCCAAGTAACCATCAGAAGAATAATGGTAGCGCCAATCAGCACCGGCATATAGCCGCCGTGTAAAAGCTTGAGCATGTTTGCGGCATACAACATGGCCTCGACACAAAATACAAAGATTAGAGCCGGGATTGCAATAATACGCGG
Source organism: Aestuariivirga sp. (assembly GCA_043744395.1). GTDB lineage: Bacteria > Pseudomonadota > Alphaproteobacteria > Rhizobiales > Aestuariivirgaceae > Aestuariivirga. Next base: position 11,022 of record JAYTUV010000067.1, on the reverse strand, counting down.
CAGGTTTTTTGAAACCCAGAAAAACACGATGCCGAGGATAGTATCTACCAGCATCGAAGTGTTGACCGCAATGCCATAAGCCGAGGCGAGGTTTGATGAGGATTGGAAAACCAGCACAAGCAACAACACACCAAACATGATCAACCAATTGATTTGGCCGACATAAATTTGGCCTTCTTCGGTTTCGCTGGTGTGTATAATGTTCATGCGTGGGAAAAGGCCCAGCGCCATAGCTTGCTGTGCAATGGAAAAAGCTCCGGTGATGACAGCTTGGCTGGCGATGATGGCAACGAGCGTTGCTAATATTACCAACGGCAACAATCCCCATGAAGGAGCCATGAGGAAGAACGGATTATCAATTGCTTCGGGGTGCGCGATGATAAAGGCGCCTTGTCCCAGATAGTTCAAGACGAGGCCCGGAAGTACGACGGCCAGCCAAGCCATGCGAATTGGATTTTTGCCAAAATGGCCCATGTCGGCATAGAGCGCTTCACCACCCGTAACAGCAAGAAACACACCACCGAAAACCAGAAGTGCCAGGCCGGGCTGACGCAACAGCATCATCACACCGTGAATTGGATTGAGTGCCTGAAAGATTTCAAGATCATCGCTGATATGATAAGTGCCCATGATAGCCAATGTTACAAACCAAATCATTGTGACGGGTGCAAAAATTTTGGCCACACCTGCCGTGCCTTTGTATTGGAAAGTGAAAAGCGTGATGATGACGGCAACTGTTGTTGGCACGACAAATGGTTGAAAGCCAGGATTGATAATTGTCAAACCCTCTATCGCTGACAAAATCGTCATGGCAGGTGTAATCATCGCGTCGCCAAAAAAGAAGGCTGCGCCTACAATCCCTAGTCCTAAGATTATGCCGCCTTTTTTCTTTAACAAGGCTTCGACCAAAACTACGAGAGAGAGAATTCCGCCTTCGCCGCGGTTGTCAGCGCGCATCAGCATGATCACATATTTTAGGGTAACGATAATAAATAATGCCCAGAGAAGAAGTGACACAACGCCCAACACAGCCATGCGTAAATCACCTCCAGCTTTGACGACCGGATGCAGAGCTTCTCTCATTGTGTAAATTGGGCTCGTGCCAACGTCGCCGAATACAACGCCAATGGAGGCGAAAGCCAACTTCAATTTTGCGCGATCGAAAGTGCTTGTTGAATTAGCGTCTGCGGACATGGATATTCCCCCAGTTGGGTATGATAACCCAGCTGCAGCTGTGTGCCTTTATGGCGCTGCGATAACCGCGCGGCATTCAGCAGGAAGGCCACTGAGAGTCAAGGGGGGCTTGGGGATGATGGGTGGTGCGTTTGGGTTGGGTTTTGGTTTTTCCCAAGCTTTACCGCCCATCCAATACGCCAGTTCTTTGCCGCAACCTGTGCCGTCATCTGGCTTTGGTTTCCATTGGTTTTTGCAGCTTGTCATACCAGCGGGGCAATTCAAGCGAATATGAAAATGGAAAGTGTGGTTTGGCATAGGGCGAATTTTTGCGAGCCATGCTTTTTCTTTGTCATTTGCGGCCCATTGGCAAAGGGCAGCTTTGATGGGTGGGTGCACAAAGATGCGGGCCACTTCAGGATAGGAGGCCGCAGTTTTGAGCAATTTGGCGCGCGCTTCAGTCCAAGTTTCTGAGTTAATTGCATAATGCCCCTTAACCATTTCAAAGGGAACCATGGTTTCGCGCTCGTTTACTGACATCACGTGGTCTGGCATAGGCGTAAACCAGATATCAGCGTCCAGCCCAATCTGATGACTGGCGTGACCTGAAAGCATTGGGCCGCCGCGCGGTTGGGCCATGTCGCCCACAAGAAGTCCATTCCAGCCAAAATTGTTTTTAGCATCGGTCGCTAATCTTTCAATCACAGAAATGGTTTGGGGAAGAGCCCAATTGCGGTGGCGCGAAAGGCGCATGGCTTGCCAACTGGGGCCCGTGACTGGCAACGCTTGGCCACCAGCCATGCAGCCCAGTGCATAAGTTCCAATGGCTTCTGATTTCAAAGTTGCAGGCGTTTTTTGCGTCCCAAACAAACGGCGTGCGGTGACGCGCATAATGTTTTCGCTCGGACTAATACTGTTGGCAATGAAAGAACCCAGCGGCGAATCTTCCTTGGCTGGGTCAGATCCAGCCAAAACTGGACCTGACAACAATGAGAGCATCAACAGTGCTAAAAAATTATTTTTTACGGAATGCATCTAATGAAACGACCTTTGGAGCTTCTGAAGGTATATCTTCGCTTTTTGAAGTGTCTGTAATTTCTGTCGTTTTGATGGTGCTTTTTTGACCAGCAGATTTTTTTGAGTTTATTTCAGTTGCAGCCTCAGCAGATTCTGCTTCCACCACTTCAAATTGCAGCCCAAATTGCACGGCGGGATCAAGGAAGCCCTTCACTGATGCAAATGGCACAACCAACCTTTCGGGAATATTGTCGAAGGAAAGTTCAACTTGAAATCGTTCTTCAGTTACCTGAAGGTTGAAAAACTGGTGTTGCAACACAACGGTCATTTCTCGGGGATAACGTTCAGACAATCTTGGGCCAATGTTGACGCCAGGATATTTGGTGTTGAACTGGATATAAAAATGGTGCTCGCCGGGCAAACCTGACTTTTCAACACGGCGCAACGCATCGCGAACCACGCCACGCAGGGCATTTTGGGCGAGTTGATCATAGCGCATTAAGTCTTCGGGCATAGGCGGCTCTCAAAAAATCACGATTCGGTTTAAATACACCAGTTAGGCTTGTCGTGCAGCATCTAACATCGTCTTTTGGAGAGGAAAGTGCTGGCTTCTGTTGCCAGGTGCCAGCGAACCCCGCCTAACGTTGCAAAACGTTAGGGCTTTGATTTGGCTTTTCGCACTGCTTACGCAGCGAGAGCTACCGGTGCAAAATTATCGTTTGCAACTATAAAACAGCCCGATAACGTCGGTACAATCACGAGCAAAAAACCAACCTTTACGCCCTTGTCGATCCTGTTTCGCCCCCGTTAAAGGCGGTTCAACCGGTTCCGCCCTGTCGCCGATTTAAGAAAATCGGCTTTCGGGCTTAGCCGGTTCGCTAGCGAACCGTCTTTGGTGGAGGCGCCGGGTACTGCCCCCGGGTCCAATAGGTTTATTGCGTTAGCCGTTTATCACCATAGTCTGCCCTCTTGCGAAGGCGAGCGGACGAGATATAGTGTTTATAGCTCCGAGTTAAAAGAGAAACTTTTATTGGTCTGAAATCGAAACAAAATCTGTTGCACAACTTTTTTGAATAATGCTAAAGGTTGCATACAGATTGTAAAACTATAATCTAAATTGAATGGGGATCAAGAATATGATTAGAACTGACCACAAAGAAAATTTAGCGAAATACGCGCCGGGTGCAGGTGAAGCTCATCTGAATGCAATTATCAAATTTTGTGGGATTGCTCTCAGAGGCGCAGACTCGCAATATGTATCAATGACCGACGAAGCGGAAGTAAAACGTGTTGTTGATGGATTTGCTGCTAAGAAACTCGGCCTTGATGATGCGTCTGCTCGCGCTGGCATGAAGAAAGTTCATGAAGACATGAAAGCTGAAAAGACAAAATTGCGCACAACTGTTTATTATTTGTTGGCTCATCATACGAACACACTCGGAAAATTAGCGTAATTCTTTTATCGTAATTAAAGAAAGCGGCAGTCTCGGGGGCGAGATTGCCGCTTTTGTTTTGCGGAATCGGCAAGGCAGTCTAAGGTTAGCACATGCAACAATATCTCGACCTTATGCGCCATGTGCGCGACCATGGTGCCAAGAAAACTGATCGCACTGGTACTGGAACACTTTCAGTTTTTGGCCATCAGATGCGGTTTAATCTGGCGGATGGGTTTCCCTTGGTCACCACAAAAAAGCTGCACCTGCGCTCGATTATATTTGAGCTGCTATGGTTCATTCGGGGTGAGACGAACATTAAATATCTCAACGACAATAAGGTTTCGATTTGGAATGAATGGGCAGATGCCAATGGTGATCTGGGCCCAGTTTATGGTGCGCAGTGGCGTTCATGGCCAGCGAGAGACGGCGGAGCGATAGACCAACTTGCTGATGTTGTGGCGCGGATTAAAAGAACCCCAGACTCGCGGCGCTTGCTTGTGACCGCTTGGAACCCAGCAGATGTTGACAAAATGGCGTTGCCACCTTGTCATTGCTTGTTCCAGTTTTATGTGGCCGATGGAAAATTGTCGTGCCAACTCTATCAACGTTCGGCCGATATTTTTTTAGGCGTGCCTTTTAACATTGCGTCTTATGCGTTGTTGACGCACATGATCGCGGCGGTGACGGATTTAAAAGTGGGTGAGTTTGTGCATACGCTGGGCGACGCACATATCTATCTCAATCATTTGGAACAGGCTGAATTGCAACTGGCACGTAAACCCCATGCGTTGCCGCAACTTATTATAAAACGTGATGTGAAAGAGCTGGATGAATTTATGTATGAAGATTTTGAAATCGTGAATTACGCTCCCGATGCGGCGATCTCTGCGCCTGTGGCAGTTTAACCAGATGGCTGCTTTTGGATTGGATTTTCATCGGGCGAAGCAAGCGTGGCTATTTCCACGGGAGAAAACGCAAGGGTTTTGGAGAGCACTGGGCTTAACGCTTCTGTTGTTTGTTCTTTACAATGTGCTTCAGGCCATTTTTGGGGCGCTCATTTTTAGATATGGTTTTGGGGAAAGCTTAGACGGCATTATTCACCCAAACGGGGACTCGACTGAATTGATTTTGCGGTCGGCATTGCTCAGCATTCTTCCATCATTCATTCCAATTTTTTTGTTGGCGCTCTGGTTTGGAAAGTTTGGTCTTCCGGAACGGCAAGGGCTGCTGCAACTGCGGCTTCCCAATTTGGGTTGGGTTGGATGGGGCGTGGTGCTTGTAGGATTTGTTGGATTAACACTGGCAGTTTATCAACTGTTCTTTGTGGTGATGGGCCTTAACCCAAAAGACTATGAAGGACTTGTCGAAAAAACCATGGCCAGTATTGCAATAGAGCCTAAAATGTTTCCGTTTGTTGCATTGAGTGCTGTTGTTGCTGCTCCAGTTGTGGAGGAGTTTATTTTTCGCGGCGCATTGTTTGCGGCGCTCGTGGCCAGTCCTGTTGGTCGGATTGGTGCATTGCTCATCACGTCTGCGTTGTTTGCAGCGGTGCATGCAACAGGTGCTTATTGGCCTAATCTCATTATGATATTTTTTATCGGTCTGTTTCTTGGTTTTTTGATGCTTCGGTTTAGCAGCATCTGGCTTACAATTATTTGCCATGGAACTTGGAACGCGCTTCAAACGGGCTTGTTGTTTTTTGTTGGTACCCAAAGTTGATTGAGGTGCGCACTATCAGGCCGGGCGAGGGGTACTTGCTCATCGGGCCAACCCAAGAAATTGCGAAAACACATTGGGGTGGTGTAGAGGCCGTAAAGGCAACGGGCGAAGATTTTGAAAAGGCACTGTTTTGCGATGTGCCAATTGTGGGTGCGCAATTGGCATTTGTTGATGGCGTGTTTGCTGGTTCGGCGTTTTGGCATCGAAGTTTTTCGACAAATCGCGGTCAAGAAGTTATGTATCTTGAAGACATCGCGGTGTTGCCAGATTTTAGGCGCATTGGGGTTGCTGAATTACTTCTTAAATCAGTTGCGAAAGTTGCTGTAGCGCGCGGATATACCAAGGTTTATTGGTTTATGATGCAGTGGAATACGGGAGCCCGAAAACTATACGAAAGTGTGGGCGCTGAAATTGAAGATGGTAATTGTTATTGCATGCTAGCTGACAAAGCACTTACGGATTTGGCGCAATGATAATTTCGTTGGTCGTGGCTGCTTCGCGCAACGGGGTGATTGGGCGAGATGGAGGATTGCCATGGCATATTTCGTCAGACCTTAAATTGTTCAAACAGATCACTTTGGGCAAGCCTGTCATTATGGGTCGCAAAACGTGGGACAGTTTGCCGCGCAAACCTTTGCCTGGCAGACGCAACATTGTTATTAGCCGCAAAGCTGACTTTTTGACTGAAGGCGCCGAGATGGCAACATCAGCGGACGAGGCGCTGGCCCTTGCTAAAATCGACAACCCTGCGGAGGTTGCAGTCATTGGCGGTGGTGAGATTTACCGTTTGTTTTGGCCTTTGGCTGATCAGATCTATTTAACTGAGGTTGATCTTGAGGTTGAGGGCGACACGCTTTTCCCGATGATTAATCCTGTTGAATGGGAACTGCTGGAAACTACGAAATATGAACGCGGGCCAAAAGACAACGCTGGTTTTAGTTTAAAACGATTCAAAAGAAAATAATAGTGAAAGTGGACATTCCGCAAAGCCGTACCTATATCCAGCTGTGTGTTATTTCGCACCCAATAGCCCAAAAAAGGATCAACTATGCCTTGGAACAAAGATGATGACGGGAAAAACCAGCCATCGGGTGAAAAACCACCAGTAGACCGTGGCCCTTGGGGGAAACCTCCTGGCAATGATAAACCTGGCAATAAGGGTGGCCCCAATTGGGGTGGGGGTAACAGGGGCGGCGGCTCCGGCATTCCGCCAGATTTGGATGATTTGTTCAAGAAGGGCAAAGATAGCCTGAACCAAATTCTGCCACAGGGCGGTGGGCGCGGAACATGGCTTTTACCATTGGCTGCTGTTGCGGTGTTTTGGCTTTATAATTCGGTTTACCAAGTGCAGCCAGATGAGCGCGGCATGGTGTTGCGGCTGGGTGCTTACACTCGCACTGTAAATCCCGGTTTGCAGTTTGCTCCTTGGCCGATTGAGAAAATGGAACTGCTACCGGTTGCTGCTGAAAAGCAAACCTCGATTGGTGATGCCAGCGATGAAGGTTTAATCCTGACTGGCGATGAAAACATGGTCGATATTCGGTTTAAGGTTTTGTGGAAAATTTCTGATCCACAAAAATATCAATTCAATATTGATGAACAAGAGCGACTTGTGCGTGCCGTCGCCGAAAGTGCCATGCGTGAAATAGTTGGCCGCACACCGGCAACAGAGGCTTTGACGACAGGACGGCTGTCTATCCAAGTTCAAGTTAAGGACATATTGCAGAATACTCTGAATGGTTACAACGCGGGCGTTCAAATTACGGGGCTTGCTTTGGAAGCGGTTGATCCGCCGCCGCCAGTTCTTGATGCGTTTGAAGAAGTGCAACGCGCCAAACAAAACCAACAAAATTTAATCAATCAGGCTGAACTCTACTCCAATCAAAAACTGCGCAATGCCGAAGGTGATGCGGCCAAGCTGGTTGAAGATGCGAAAGGTTATAAAGCGCGCGTTGTTCTGGAAGCAAAAGGCGAAGGGCAGCGTTTTGAATCCGTCTATCAACAATATGCCAAGGCACCTGGAGTAACGCGTGAACGCTTGTATCTTGAAACGATGGAGAAGGTTTTGGCAGGGTCTAACAAGGTGATCTTAGAGCCGGGCAAAAACGGGCAGGGGGTTGTGCCATACCTGCCATTGCCTGCATTGCCAACACCGCCAGCACAAGGGAGCACACAACAATGACCGCGCTACGCATTATTCCGCTCATTATTGTTGCAGCATTGCTGTGGTTGGTTTCGCAATGCTATTTCATTATTGACCAAAGGCAAACCGCACTTGTTCTAAGATTTGGTGAAGTGAGCCGACTTGAGAAAGAGGCAGGTCTTCATTTCAAGTGGCCGATCGCGGATGAAGTTGTTGATATTGAGAACCGCATTTTCATGTGGAGCTCTGACAACATGGCGGTGCAGGTTTCCGACAAGCAACGTTATTTGGTTGATACAATTACTTTGGCGCGTATTAGCGATTCACAAAAATTTCGTGAAACTGTAAGCGCAGATTTGACCTTGGCAGAACAGCGCATCAAGACTCGTCTCGATGCTGCTTTGCGCCAGACCTATGGTAAGCGCACATTTGAGGCGGCGTTATCAAAAGACCGCGATGTGATGATGGCGGAAATACGCGATCAATTGCGTGGTGAAGCGCAAGCCTTGGGCATTCAGATTGTTGACGTTCGCATTCGCCGGACTGACTTGATGAAGGAAGTTCAAGATGCCACGTTTGAGCGAATGAAATCTGAACGACTTGCTGAGGCTCAGGATTTGCGTGGCAAAGGCGAAGCCGCCAAAACGCGTAAGATCGCCGAAGCTGACAGAAAAGTTGTAGAAATCCTTTCTGAAGGCAAGCGTCAATCAGAAGTGATACGTGGTGAAGGCGAAGCAGAACGCGCCAGCACTTTTGCAGCGGCATTCAGCAAAGACCCCGAGTTTTATGCCTTCTATCGTTCCATGCAAGCTTATGACAAAAGTTTGAGTTCTGGTGGAACCAACTTGGTGCTAAGCCCAGATTCAGAATTCTTCCGTTATTTTGGCGGACAGAAGGATAAATCTCAGGTGCCTGCCGCCAAACCATGAGAGGATCAATTGTGACGTCGATTGGTTTGGTCTTGGCTATTGAAGGCCTAACTTATGCCTTGGTTCCGGCACAGATGAGAAGAGTGATGGAGCAAATGCGAAATCTATCGGATGAGCAATTGCGAATGACTGGAACGACAATATTGGGACTTGGTGTAGCCGTTGTTTGGATTGCGCATTGGTTCATAGATCAATCTAGCTTTTGACGGGATCGTCAAAAACCTAGACAAATTGATCGAAAATAAACGCTCTAGCGATTGATGAGTTTTAAAAAGGAAACGGCAAGATGAAGTTTGGTTTGGTTGCGAAGAATCTTTTGGGTGCTGTTGCAGTCTCTGCATTGATGTTGAGCGCACCCTTTCTTAATTCTCCCTTCGCTGAGCAAGCTTTTGCAGAAGTGTCGCTGCAAGGCCTGCCCAATGTGGCCGATCTTGCTGAAAAACTTCTTCCCGCTGTTGTTGAAATTTCAGTAGAGTCCAAGGCGAATGATGGCCCAACTATGGATATGCCGAAGATTCCTGATGACTCACCCTTCAAAGATTTCTTTGACCAGTTTCTGAAAAAGAAACAGCAGGAAGGTCAGGGTGGCAATAACAAGACTCCTAATAACAATGGTGGTGATAACACTGCGCCAAATCCTGAGGAACGCACCGTCAACTCGATGGGTTCTGGTTTCATCATTGACGCAACAGGGTTGATTGTGACCAATAACCATGTTGTTGAAGGTGCCACAACCATTCAAGTGCACATGCAAGATGGCACGATGATGAAGGCCGAACTTGTTGGCCGTGATCCAAAAACCGACATTGCTGTGATCCGCGTCAAGCCAGAAAAGGCATTACCGACAGTGAGCTTTGGCGATAGTGACAAGACTCGCATTGGTGAATGGGCCTTGGCGATTGGCAATCCGTTTGGGCTGGGTGGTTCGGTTTCGCTGGGTATTATTTCAGCACGTAAGCGCGATATTAATTCTGGGCCTTATGATGATTATTTTCAGACAGACGCGGCGATCAACAAGGGTAATTCCGGCGGTCCATTGTTTAATATGAATGGCGATGTTGTCGGTATCAACTCGGCCATTTTTTCGCCATCGGGCGGTTCAGTCGGTATCGGGTTTTCAATCCCGTCTAACACTGCAAAGAGTGTGGTCAATCAACTCGTGAAGTTTGGTGAAACGCGTCGCGGTTGGCTTGGTGTTAAAATTCAAACCGTTACGCCGGATATTGCTGAGAGCATGGGCCTTAAAACACCGCGCGGTGCATTGGTTGCTGATGTTACCAAGGGCAGTCCCAGCGAAAAGTCAGGCATTCAGGCGGGCGACGTTATCATACAGTTTGATGGTCGGGAAATTGCTGACTCAAAAGAATTGCCGCGCGTTGTCGCAGAAACTGAAGTCGGCAAGGAAGTTGATGTGAAAGTCGTGCGTGATGCCAAAGATTTGGATGTAAAAGTAACACTTGGTCGATTGGAAGATGGTGAAAAGCAAGTGGCGGCAGATACCAATGCAAAGCCGACACCGACGGCGGCACCTTCAACGATAACCACTCTGGGCATGACGGTCAGCAGCATGAATGATGAACTGCGCTCGAAGTTTAAAGTTGAGGAAAAACTGACAGGAGCTTTGGTGACGGAAGTTGCCAGTGACGGCGCTGCTGTTGATAAGGGTGTTACGGCAGGAGATGTGATTATGGAGGCTGGTGGTAAGCCAGTCACATCGTCATCAGACGTTTCATCGGCAATTGAAGCCGCTACGAAAGATGGCAAAGCTTCGGTATTGCTGCTGATTGCCAAAAGCGGAAAATCGAGCGAGACGCGTTTTATTGCGCTTAAGCTGAAGAAGTAGCTGACTATCTGACGTCGTCTTCGCCGATTCCGTCTTGCCCTATGGTTGGCTCAACAGTTCGCAAAACTGAGCGACGGCTGCCGAACACCGCTGGTTTTGGCGGGCGTATTGCGACTTTGTCATCGCTTTCTCCTCTAACGCCGCGTTGCGACGCACCCATCAAGCCGCTTTCGATGTTGCTTTCAATGACCATGTCTTGATTGCCGCCAATCATCACTAAATGTTCGACATCATCCCTGCGCACTAAAACAATACGGCGCGTTTTATCAATTTCATGGAACTCGGTAATGCCTAAGCGTTGGCCTTTGCGACCACGCACGCGCTGGTTAAAAAGTTTGAAAATCAAAATCGCGGACACAAGTGCTAACAGCACGAGCAACGAGATGATCAGTACGGGCATATAGGGCTGAAGGTCAGGCATATGAAATTCTCCTGTCGAAGTTTCGACTCAATCTAACACAAAATTGCTCTGACGCGCATAAGTTGGTTTTTGGGGCACAAAAACTCTCATTTTGGTGAGCGGTGATGGCCAGTTCGCTTATACTTCTACTTGATTCGGGGTGGTTTATGGCTGAACAAGAAAATTTAGACGGGGCATTTGCTGGGCGCGCAAAAAATCTGGGCTCTGGTGCGCTTGCTGTGATCTTGGCGTTACTTTTGGCTTTGGCCACTGGTTTTGTTGCGATTCGATTTAAAGATACGGATTTGCCTTGGTTGCAACCTGGCATGTTGGGTGCGGCTGTCATATTTGTGTTTGTCGGT
>JAYTUV010000066.1:0-1727 GCA_043744395.1 Aestuariivirga sp. | reverse complement strand
TCCACATTGGCTGATCGTTTGATCCAGCTCTGCGGGGCTGTGTCTGACCGCGAGATGGTGGACCAGATTCTCGACTCGATGGATATTGAGCGCGAACGCGGCATAACCATCAAGGCTAACACTGTGCGCCTTGATTACAAAGCCAAGGACGGCAAGGACTATGTGCTGAATTTGATTGACACACCGGGCCATGTGGATTTTGCTTATGAAGTGTCGCGGTCGCTGGCGGCTTGTGAAGGCTCGCTATTGGTGGTGGATGCCTCACAGGGTGTGGAAGCTCAGACGCTGGCCAATGTATATCAGGCCATCAACAACAATCACGAAATTATTCCAGTTCTCAACAAAGTGGATTTGCCCGCGGCAGAGCCAGAGCGCATTCAACAGCAGATCGAAGACGTGATCGGCATTGATGCCTCAGAGGCCGTGATGATTTCGGCCAAGACGGGCCTTGGTGTGCCTGATGTTCTCGAAGCCATTGTCACACGCCTGCCTGCACCGAAGGGGGATCGCAACAAGCCGCTCAAAGCGCTGTTGGTTGATTCTTGGTATGACACCTATTTGGGCGTGGTGGTTTTGCTACGGGTGATCGACGGCGAAGTTAAAAAAGGTATGCGCGTTAAAATGATGGGAACCGGTGGTTCTTATCAAATTGAGCGCGTTGGTGTTTCGCGCCCTAAAAAAGAAATTGTGGTCAGCTTGGGCCCAGGCGAAATTGGCTTCTTTACCGGGGCCATTAAAGAGGTGGCCGATACGCGGGTGGGTGATACCATAACCGATGAGCGCAACCCGACTGCTGAAGCTTTGCCAGACTTTAAAGATGCGCAGTCAGTAGTGTTTGCTGGGTTTTTTCCGGTTGATGCTGCAAAGTTTGAAGATTTGCGTGAGGCCATGGGGCGCTTGCGTTTAAATGATGCGTCGTTCTCATTTGAAATGGAAACGTCGGCAGCACTTGGCTTTGGTTTTCGTTGCGGGTTCTTAGGCCTGCTGCATTTGGAAATTACCCGCGAACGCATTGAGCGCGAATTCAATGTGGATATTATAACCACAGCACCTTCGGTTATTTATAAAGTAAATATGCGCGACGGCTCGCACATTGATATGCACAACCCCGCTGATATGCCCGATGTGTCACTGATTATGACGATGGAAGAACCTTGGATTGAAGCGACTATTTTGGTGCCTGATGAATATCTCGGTTCGATCTTGAAACTGTGTGAAGACCGTCGTGGCCGTCAGAAGCAACTGACTTATGCCGGGTCTCGCGCCATGGTGGTTTATGAATTACCGCTCAATGAAGTGGTGTTTGATTTTTATGATCGTTTGAAATCGGTATCAAAGGGCTACGCTTCGTTCGATTATAAAATGACAGAATATGCCGCGGCTGATCTGGTCAAGCTTTCGATATTAGTAAATGAAGAACCGGTTGACGCACTGTCGATGGTGGTTCACCGCACACGCGCCGAGCAGCGCGGGCGTGTGATGTGTGAAAAGTTGAAAGATTTAATCCCGCGCCACATGTTTAAAATTCCAATTCAAGCTTCGATCGGTGGCAAAGTGGTTGCGCGTGAGACTTTGTCGGCGATGCGCAAAGACGTGACCGCCAAATGTTATGGCGGCGACATTTCGCGTAAACGCAAACTTCTGGACAAGCAGAAGGAAGGCAAAAAGAAAATGCGCCAATTCGGCAAAGTGGAAATTCCACAAGAAGCGTTTATTGCGGCGCTGAA
>JAYTUV010000065.1:0-25035 GCA_043744395.1 Aestuariivirga sp. | reverse complement strand
CTTAGGGCGAGAATGACTTTTCCATGAAAAGTCAATCCGCTCTAACAACGCCGATCCAAAGGGAATGATTGGGCCTCAGTATTTCACTGTCTTCACCGGAAATGCCACTCCCGAAGGATTTTGAAGTTATTGATTGGCCAAATCTAAATAATGCCTGCGTTAATCGGCAATCTTCTCATCAAAGGCGTAGCCAGTGCTTCTCACGGTGCGGATAGGATCACTCTCTTTGCCGCGCGATAAGCTTTTGCGCAGGCGCCCAATATGAACATCAACTGTTCGTTCATCAATTTCCGCATCATTACTCCAAACGCGGTCGAGCAATTGTGCCCTGCTATAAACCCGGCCAGGCGTTTGTATCAAATACTCAAGCAAGCGAAATTCAGTTGGGGAAAGTAAGATTTCGCGCATGCCTCTGGTGACGCGCTTTTTGGCGCGGTCCAATGTGATATTACCAAAAGTCACTTCGTCTGCCACCGCTTCAGGTCTGGCACGACGCAGGATGGAACGGACACGGGCCATGACTTCAGGAATGGAAAACGGTTTGACGATGTAGTCATCAGCACCTGTTGCGAGGCCTCGCACACGTTCGGCTTCTTCGCCGCGTGCCGTTAACATGATGACAGGCAGAGACCGCGTTTCATCGCGCGCCCGTATGAGTTTACAAACTTCAATGCCAGACAGACCGGGCAGCATCCAGTCTAATAAGACGAGGTCAGGCATTTCCTCGTTGATGGCAATGTGAACTTCCTCACCAGTTTCCACAATGCGCGTCCGGTAGCCTTGAGCCCTGAGATTGTATTCGAGCAGTTGGTGGATTGCTGCTTCGTCTTCGACAATCAAAATTGATGCGGCCATTTTTTATCTCAATCGTTGTTAACAGCCGAGAATGGCGTGATCGACGTTTTATCTTTTTTCGGACGTTTCTCTTTCAGCATTTCACCATGAACAAGATAATAGATATTCTCGGCAATGTTGGTGGCATGATCACCGATGCGTTCGATATTTTTTGTCGCAAACAACAAGTGTGTGCAAGCCCCAATCATGCGCGGGTCTTCCATCATATAAGTCAAAAGCTCGCGGAAGATCGAATTATACAGCGCATCAATATCTTCGTCATGCCGCCAAACATCTAAAGCTTTTTCCGGATCGGAAGTCGCAAACGCGTCCAACACAAGTTTAAGCTGGGCTTGCGAAAGTTCGCCCATACGCACCAATCCCTTGGTTAAACGCGTCGGAATCATATCTTGGATGGCGTGAGAGCGCTTTGCGATGTTTTTGGCTAAATCGCCGATGCGTTCAATATCGGCAGCAATGCGGATCGCCACCATAATGTTGCGCAGATCTCCGGCCATGGGTTGGCGCTTGGCAATGGTTAAAACGGCCTTCTCTTCGATGGCAATTTCCATCGCATCAATTTTTTCATCAGCCTGCACAACACTGTCTGCCAGTTTTGTGTCGCGGTGCGTTAAGGCGTCTATACTTTTAGCAAGCTGATCTTCAGCCATACCCCCCATCTGGGACAGCATGCTTTTGAGGCTGGCAAGATCTTCGTCGTAAGCTTTTACAATATGGTCTGACATGTTTTTCTCCTCAGCCAAATCGGCCGGTGATGTAATCTTGCGTGCGCTTGTCGCTTGGCTTCGTGAACACTGTGTCTGTGTCGTTCACCTCCACCAATACGCCCAAATGAAAGAAGGCTGTGAGATCAGAAACTCGCGCTGCCTGTTGCATGGAGTGAGTTACAATCACAATACAGAAATTCTTCTTGAGCTCACTAATCAATTCTTCAATGCGGGCTGTGGCAATAGGATCGAGCGCTGAACAAGGCTCATCCATCAGTATCACCTCTGGGTTCACAGCAATAGCGCGCGCGATGCACAGGCGCTGCTGTTGACCACCAGAAAGGCCAGTTCCCGGTTGTTGCAATCGGTCTTTCACCTCTTCCCAGAGGCCCGCTTTTTTCAAGCTTTCTGTTACGATGCGTTCCATATCTTGTTTGTCTTTAGCAAGACTATGAATGCGAGGGCCGTACGCTACGTTTTCAAAAATCGATTTTGGAAATGGATTGGGCTTCTGAAACACCATGCCGATGCGAGCGCGAAGTTCCACAACATCAAGCTCTCGGTCATAGATATCTGCACCATCAACCAGAATTTCACCCTGCACACGGCATGATGGAATGGTGTCATTCATCCGGTTGATCGTACGCAAAAAAGTGGATTTACCGCAGCCTGATGGCCCGATGAATGCTGATACGGCACGGTCAGGAATATCAATCGACAATTCCTTGATCGCTTGTTTATCACCATAAAAAACATTCACGTTTCGCGCCGTTATTTTGGTTGGTCGCTGAAGCAAAATATTTGGCATATCAATTTTTTTCAAACTCATATCATTCATATTTACCACCGCCGTTCAAATTTGTTGCGCAGATATATGGCCAGCGCATTGATGCAAAACAGCACACCAAGCAAAACCAGAATTGCTGCTGCCGTGCGTGATTGAAAGCCCGCCTCGGGCAAGTCAGACCACAAAAAAACCTGCACGGGTAATACAGTTGCAGCATCAGTAAACCCACCTGGAACATCTGCGATAAAAGCAATCATTCCGATCATCAGTAATGGCGCAGTTTCACCTAGCGCACGCGCCACCGCCAGAATTGTGCCAGTGAGAATTCCGGGAAGTGCTAAAGGTAAAACATGATGGAAAACCGCCTGCATGTGAGATGCGCCAACACCAAGGGCTGCTTCCTTGATCGACGGCGGCACTGAGCGGACCGCAGCGCGTGATGCAATAATGATTGTTGGCAACACCAATAGAGCCAACACCAAGCCGCCTACCAATGGCGTAGATCGCGGCAGGCCAAAGACATTTAAAAACACAGCAAGCCCCAAAAGACCAAAGATAATGGACGGAACGGCGGCAAGATTGTTGATGTTAACTTCGATGAGGTCCGTCAGGCGGTTCTTTGGTGCAAATTCTTCTAAATAAATCGCTGCCGCAACACCAAGCGGCAGGGCAATTAAAAGTGTCACACACAGGGTGAGCAGTGAACCAATCAATGCCCCGCGAATGCCAGCACTTGTCGGTTCTCGTGAATCGCCGTTGGTAAAAAAGCTGGTGGAAATGCTAGATGTGATGCTGCCTTTATCTTGCAGTCTTTTTAACCATCCACTCTGCTGCTCATCAATCTGTGCTGAGGTGCTACCCTTCAAAAACAAGTCTGCCGCGGAGTCGAGAGCTACCGTAATGTCAACTTGCTTGCCGATTAGAGTGGGATCAACCATCACCAATTGCTGTAAAGAATCTGCTGCATTGGCTGAAAGCAAACCATTTAATTTTTTCTTGTCGCCACGCGATGTCACATCCGGAAACTGAGCCCGCCACGCGTCTTTAACCAACCCGTTATAATCACCAGCCTTAAGGTTAGTGGCGTCGATTCTAGCAGGATCAACCAACACAGTCAGCTGAGCTTCATTGGTTTTGAACGCAGGAAGGGCTTTCGTCACAACGTCCAAAAGTAGAAATGCCAAAAACAAACCCGTAAGCACAATTGCAAACAAGCCCATGGCCTTGAAGCGGCGTTCAGAGCGGTAGCGTTTTGCGGTGAGAACTGATTTACTCATATTGTTCCTTGTATTTCCGAACCACCTTCAATGCGATGATGTTCAGTCCCAGCGTGATGACAAACAGCGTGAGACCAAGCGCAAAGGCTGAAAGGGTTTTGGCAGAGTCAAACTCCTGATCGCCCACAAGCAGGGTTGCGATTTGCACCGTAACGGTGGTCACAGCAGCAAGTGGGTTGAATGTCAGGTTTGCGGCAAGGCCGGCAGCCATGACCACAATCATCGTTTCACCAATGGCGCGCGATGTTGCAAGAATAAAAGCTGATACAATACCGGGGAGCGCCGCTGGCAAAACCACGCGCTTGATAGTTTCGGATTTTGTTGCGCCAATCGCATAAGACGCATCGCGCAAGGATTGCGGCACAGCATTGATAATGTCATCAGAGAGAGAAGAGATAAGCGGCACAATCATCATGCCCATAACCAGACCAGCGGCCAATGCCGACTCTGATGCAACTGAAAGACCGAGTGCCTCACCAGATTGACGCAGCAAAGGTGCAACAGTGAGGGCCGCAAAAAAACCAAGGACAACAGTTGGAATACCAGCAAGCAATTCAAGGATTGGCTTAGCAATTTTTCGAACGGTCGAACTTGCGTATTCGGCAAGATAAATGGCAGACAAAATACCCAGAGGCGTCGCAACTACCATCGCAATGAGGGTAATAAGCAATGTGCCGCCCAGCAGTGGGATGATGCCAAATGAACCGGGCTCAGCAGTTGGTGCCCAAACTGTCCCAAACAAAAATTGCCACATTGGCACTTCGCCAAAGAACCGTAAGGACTCGTATAAAACCGAAAGCACAATCCCGATGGTCGTTAACACAGCAACCCCTGACGCCGCCGCAAGCAGTGCAAGAATAGCCTGCTCAATTCTGCGACGAAGCTTGTAATTTGGTTTTGTCGTGGAGATTGAAGCGGTCATTTTTTTCTTTGAAGTGAAAGTTGAGGGCGGCTCTGGTACATCCGCAGATGCCGCCCGATCGGTGAATTAACAAATATTACTTCACCATGTCGGCCGTTAAAACTGTCATCGCTTTGACCATCTCCGCAGATGCAGCGGCGTCAGCTTTTGGAAGTGGAATTAGGCCTTTGTCTGCCAAATACCCATCTTCGGCCAAGGCTTTTGCCGAGGTATATTCGGCTAAGAACTCAGCCATGCCGGAAATCTGACCTACATGTTGCTTCTTTGCGTAAATGAACAGCGGGCGCGATACTTTGTAAGTGCCCGCAGCGATATTTTCAAAAGTTGGTATTTCACCTTCGACTTTGGCAGCTTTAATTTTGCCTGTGTTTTCTGCAAGGAACGAATATCCAAATACACCGAATGCTTTCGGGTTGGCTTCCAGTTTCTGCACAATCAGATTGTCGTTTTCGCCAGCCTCAACATAGGCACCATCGGTGCGGATTGTTTTCCACACAGACTCAAAAGCTTTGGCATCAGCTGTTTTTAGTGCAACAAGTGATTCAAATTTTTCAGCACCCTTTTCGAGAACAAGTTCCGCAAAGCTATCGCGCGTTCCTGAAGTTGGTGGTGGGCCAAGCACTTCGATTTTTTCCGCAGGAAGTGAAGGATCAATCTCGCTCCACATCTTGTAGGGATTATCGATCAGCTTGCCGTCTTTGTCAGGCACTTGTTTTGCGAGGGCAGTGAAAATCTGTTGTTTTGTAAATGCTGCATCAGGGCCGGTAGAGGCATTTGCGATTGTAAGACCATCAAATCCAACCTTGATTTCAACAATGTCAGTCACGCCATTTTTCACACATGTTTCGAATTCTGCTTTTTTGATCGGGCGCGAAGCATTGGCAAAATCAGGTGTGTCTTCACCAACACCAGCGCAGAACAATTTAAATCCACCGCCTGTACCGGTTGATTCAACAACGGGTGTCTTCATGCCAGACGATTTACCAAAGCTTTCGGCAACGGCAGTGGTGAACGGATAGACTGTCGATGATCCGACAATACGGATTTGGTCGCGAGCCAGGCAAGGCGCGGCGGCAAGGGCCAAGATTGAAGTTGCGGCTGATAAGGTAAGTAGAAATCGGTTCATCGTTTTAAACTCCTGATGACGTTTGACAGCATCGTCTAGCGATCACACATGAGATTTATGCGACGATTAGATAACAGTTTTATGACAATGCAAGATCATGATTTTGCGAGAGGAATAGAAACGGTAAAAGTGGAACCTTCGCCTTCCTTGGAATCGACAGCAAGTTTGCCGCGGTGTCGCTGTACGATGTGTTTAACAATGGCCAACCCAAGTCCTGTGCCACCCCTCGAGCGGCTTTCTTGTGTGCTCACTCTGTAAAACCGTTCGGTCAAGCGGGGGATATGGGTTTCGGGAATACCCTTTCCGAAATCTCGCACCGATAAAAAACCATCGCCATCTTCGGCGTAACAATCAAGTTCAATGCGGCCGCCTCCACTGCCATATTTGATCGCATTTTCAAGAAGGTTCTGTGCCACTTGCAAGAGCTCCTCAGGATCGCCTGCGACTTCTATTTTCGAACTGGCTTTCAATTCTACGGTCACGTTCGCAGACTTAGCCGCAACTTCTAAATTTCCTTTGGTCTGCCGCGCCACATCGGTGAGTGATGTTTTGGTATTGGGTTTTACATGCTCGTTCAATTCAATACGGCTCAGCGTCAGAAGATCATCAATCAACCGCCGCATACGTTGGGCCTGCGTTAACATCGTAACAAGAAATTTATCACGTGCTTTCTCGTCGTTTTTTGCAGCACCTTGCAATGTTTCGATTCCACCAATGATAGAGGCAAGCGGTGTTCGCATCTCGTGGCTGGCATTTGCAACGAAGTCAGAGCGCATTTTTTCAATGGCTTGCTCGCGCGTAAAATCGCGCAGCTGCACAAGCAATTTTCCGCTCTCGCCAATTGGCGCAATATGTACGCCAAACTGCCGCACAATCTTGCCACGGCTTTCATAGTCTACGGTGACGGGAGATTGCGTTTCACGCACTTGTTTTAGTCCGCCAGTCACGGCTTCACTGCGCAATACCGAACTGATCGGCAGCGTGTCTGCAGCTACCTGCAAAGCATCAAACGCCAGCACGTTAGACATTATGACGATGTCTGCCTCATCCACAATGAAAGCAGCATCAGGCAGCGCATTAATTATATCAAAAAGCAAACCGTCACCTCAACGACGAACAATGAAAATGCATTTGCAGGCATTTGTATTTCAATTGCAAGACCACAAGGCAGCTAAAGTGTTTTACTTACTGCGCCCACACGCTAAGCAGCAACAGCAACGTCGGAAATAAGTTCACCACTGGCCGCCACCAGACCTTCAGCATCATCTAATGCTTGTGGCTCCAATTCCAATCCGAGGAAGCGGTTGCGCTCTACTGGGCCGGGCAGGTGAAGGCTGCGGGTCAAAGCAGCGCTAAAACCAAAGCGGCTGTAATAGGCCTCATCACCCACCAGCAAAATCGAGTCTGCGCCAGAATCGCGCGCTGCGAAAATGGCTTGCTCCATCAACGCACGGCCAATGCCGGATTTTTGGTGTTTGCAATCAACAGCCAAGGGCCCAAGCAAAAGCGAGGAACCTGCTGAACCAGCGATGATGTTCCACAAGCGCACAGTGCCGATAAGCTTGCCGTTTGCATCAACCGCTGTGAAAGCAAGCGCGGAAAAGCGGTTCACACGCAATTTTTCTGATGTCTTGCGAAAACGCTTCGCGCCAAAGGCGGCGGTGAGCAAGGCTTCGCGTTGGGCAATATCAGTCGAAATTTCAGCACGAATTGTGACCATTGTGGCCTCCAACAAGTTTGAAGAATAAAGGGTGATTTTTTAAATTACGAAAGATCGCAGCGGAGGAAAACCGTTGAAGGCAACCGATGCATAAGTCGTTGTATATGCACCAGTCGACTCGATCAGCACTTCATCGCCAACAGACAATGACAACGGCAAATCATAAGGTGCTTTTTCATAAAGCACATCTGCCGAGTCACAGGTTGGCCCAGCAATTACGCAAGGTGCTTTTTCGCCGCCGTCATGGATTGTCGTGATCGGATAACGAATGGCTTCGTCCATGGTTTCAGCAAGGC
Source organism: Aestuariivirga sp. (assembly GCA_043744395.1). Taxonomy (GTDB): domain Bacteria; phylum Pseudomonadota; class Alphaproteobacteria; order Rhizobiales; family Aestuariivirgaceae; genus Aestuariivirga. The sequence continues at coordinate 17,345 of JAYTUV010000065.1, read as the reverse complement.
CACCGAATTTGCCAATGTCGAGATAGACCCAGCGCAGATTATCATTAGCATGCTTTTTGGAAATCAAAACCACTTCGCATTTGATGACGCCAGCATTGCCCACCATGCCGCGGCCTGGTTCAATGATAGTGTCAGGAATGGCATTACCGAAATGCTTTTCCAAGCCTTCATGGATTGCATTGGCATATGAATTCGTGCCGGGAACAGCTTTCAAATATTTCGTTGGGAAACCACCACCAAGATTGACCATCGAAAGTGTCACACCTTCAGAAGCCATTTCGTCGAAGATCGACTTGGCTTGAGCAAGTGCGGTATCCCACGCACCAAGGCGGGTTTGTTGCGAACCGACGTGGAAAGAAATGCCATAAGCTGCAAGGCCCAACTTATGCGCATGCATCAACACATCTTTGGCCATTGACGGATCACAACCAAATTTGCGGCTCAAAGGCCATTCAGCACCAGCGCCATCGGTCAAGATGCGGCAGAACACGCGCGCACCAGGCGCTGCACGAGCCACTTTTTCAACTTCTTCAATTGAGTCCACGGCAAAAAGCGAGATGCCGTAAGCATGAGCCTTCGCAACATCGCGTTCTTTCTTAATGGTGTTACCGAATGAAATGCGGTTTGGCGTTGCACCAGCGGCCAATGCCATTTCAATTTCCACAACCGAGGCTGTGTCGAAGCATGAGCCAAGGTCAGCCAACGCTTTGAGAATTTCAGGAGCCGGATTTGCCTTCACAGCATAAAAAATACGTGTGCCAGGCATGGCGCGGTCAAACGCTTTGTAATTATCTTTCACCACGTCCAGATCGACCACAAGGCATGGGCCTTCGGGTTTTGCTGTCGCCAAGAAATCGATGATGCGTGCAGTAGCGGCCATGGTTTTGAGTTCCCGAATCAAGAGTTCAAAAAGCAATCCAGCGACGGTAATACTACGCGGTGGAAACGTAATAATCCGTTAACCAAACTGTTGTTCGCCTTGGGATTGATTGGGAGTTCCAATCGCACTTGGGGCAATGAAAGTGGTGCCTCTCAGTTTCGCCGACTTTGGAGGGCCGACGGAGACTAAAAAACCTTACACCGTCGTTGCTTTGGGGAGACCTTGCGGCACGTGCGACTTTGGGTAAAGCGCATATGATGGATTCGTGTGTCCATTTCAAGAATTAATTTGGGTTGAAACGAGATTCTTTGTTAACAATTCGTAAAGACTCTAAACGAGCCACAATCGACCATAGGGCGCAACAGGCACAAACCCATCTTGCAACGCAACGATTCCGCCACCCAGCTCATCCTGAAACAACTCAACACCGTGACCTCGCAAGAGGTCAGCCGGCAAGCGTTGCCACGTGTCAGCAAAGTTGAACACACACACCACGGTCTTCTCGTCGCCCAGTCTTGCAAACATGAAAATACTGGCATTGCCCGATTGCAAAATGCGTGTGGGGTGGGTTGCGGCAAGACAAGATGCAGCTTTACGGCGCGCGATGATGTGCTTTACACCGCTCAGCAATTCCAGTTCTGGCCAGCGTGGTGCGTTGGCAACATCCCAATCCATCTTGGGGCGGTGCATCCAGCGATTATCATTGGCGTGATCGGCAATTTTTTTGAAATCATAATCATTCAACAGCCCAATCTCGTCACCCATATAAAGTAGCGGCATACCTCCGAACGAGCACATGAGCGCATTGCCCATCAAGATGCGTTGAATGGCGGTGCTGATGCCCACAATGTCATTTGTAAGTTTTGCAGCTTCAAGCCCAGCGAGGCTGGCGAATGAACCGCTGTTGCGGCGATCGCCCGTTTCAGCGTTTTCTTGAAAAATATCACCGCGCGCAAAACTACCGATGTGTTTGCCGGAATAAAAGTCCGCAAGAAAACGACGGTGGCCCGGCCCCGATATGTGCAGGAATGCGCCAGCATCCTCTTCTGTGATGGCCCAGCCAATATCGTCATGGCACCGCATGTAAGTTGCGAAACTGGCGTTGCGAAAACGTTCTGGAAAATGGGTGGACAGCACATGGTTCATCAACCCAACATCACGCGTGGCCAATGTAGACCAAAATTGCACCATTAAATTATTATGATAGGCAAAATTGGCAACGCGGCCCGTGTGGCGGCCTTGGCCCAGATAAGGCACCAAATCTTTAGGTGCTACGATGGCTTCCGCTTTATGAATGAGGGCAGGGGCCGCAACACGCGTTGCCGCGCGCAAGGCTTGCAGAATGTCATGAACCTCTGGTTGGTTTTGGCAATTGGTGCCCAGCCGTTTCCACATGAAAGCCACAGCATCAAGCCGCAAACAAGTTGCCCCCTTGTTGGCAAGGGTGAGCATGATGTCAACGATTTCGAGAAACACATCAGGGTTTGTCCAATTCAAATCCCATTGGTGTTCATTAAACGTGGTCCACACCCAACGCTTAAACTCAGGATAATGTGTAAAACTGCCCGGCGCATCATTGGGGAAAATTTCAACCAGAGACTCTTCATAGGCCTTGGGCTGCGCATCAGTTTCAAACATCCAATAATAATTTTGATATTTGGCGTCACCATCCTTGGCCTTCATCGCCCACTCGTGTTCCATGGCCGTGTGGTTTAAAACCAGATCAACACACACATCCATATTGCGAGCGCGCAAGGCCGCAGACACTTTTTCAAAATCCGCCATTGTGCCAAGCTTGGGATCAATGGCACGGTAATTCATCACTGAATATCCACCATCGCTGTTGCCGGGGCGAGGCTTCAGGCAGGGCATGAAATGAATGTAGTTGGCACCCAAACCTTCGAGATAATCGAGGTGATCGAGAATGCCTGTCAGCGTCCCTGAAAAACGATCAACATAAAAAACATATCCGACCATTTGTTCTGATAGAAACCAATCCGGTTCAAGGTCGCGCTGAAGATCAAGGTCTTTCAGATCACCCGGTCGCTGCTTCCAATGCTGAAGCAAAAGCGATTTAAGCTTGCCTTCAAGATCAGGCCTATTGCTGTAAATCAGACGCAAGGGCTTAAGCAAATCATCTTCGCTGCGTTTCCAGCGCAGATCAAAAATGCGGTCATCTTGAGTTTGATATGAAGTCTCGAGCTTTTTCAAAGCCATTTCCCCGTTTTGTTAGTCATAGAAAAACTGGGTGCTTCGATCAAGCCAAACTATTATTTTTTGAACGCATTCCAACCAGCAACAATGCGCGAAAATGTCGTGAGACAACAAAGCGTAGTATAAATATAAGCCATGACGACGAAGTGCGACGGGTAGAGGCACATGGCGATGAAAAGTGTAATGGTCTCTGTGCCTTCGGTCAGGCCGCCTAAATAGTAAAATGACTTGGATGGATAATCTGTGCTGGTCTCTCGGCGTTTGGCCGCCATGATGGCATAGGCCAAAAAGCTGGTTCCTGTGCCGATGAAAGCAGCCAACAAAACTGCTGCGGCCAGCGCATTCTCGCGTTGATCCAAAACCGCAAACGCCAAAGGCACACTGGCGTAAAATACAAAATCTAAAGCAATATCTAAAAATGCACCACGGTCAGTTTGTGTAGTTTGACGTGCCAACGCCCCGTCAATGCCGTCGCCCATCCGACCTAATATCAGAGGAATGAGTGCCAATGACGTGTGGCCAAAAACGATGAGCAGTGCTGCTAACATTCCAAGTCCAAAGCTGACAAATGTAATCTGATCTGCGGTAACACCCCAAACGGCAAATCGTTTGGCGACCGCATCCACGAAAGGCTTGGTCAACTTTAAAGTAATGCGATCAAACATGTTCTATCTCACCAGATTTGTTGATTTCGAAAACGCGACCATTGAAAGGTGCATCGCCCACATCATGAGTGACTAAGAGTGTTGGCACATTGCGGTCTTTGAGATGGGTGAAAGTATAGTCGCGGATTGTGCTGCGCAACGCGCGGTCAAGTTTATTAAACGGCTCATCCAGAAGCATGGCTTGGGGTTTTGCAAGCAAAGACCGCATGAGCGAGACACGCGTCCGCTGCCCACCAGACAAGGTGTTGGGGTTGCGGTGCTCAAAATTTTTGAGTTCCGCGCGTTCCAATGCGGCTCGCATCATTGCGTGTCGATCTTCACGGGCTCCGCGCGGTATTGCGAACAGAAGATTTTCACCAACAGTCATGTGTGGAAAAAGCAAATCATCTTGAAATAATCTGCCTAAGTTTCGGACCTGAGGCGGCATCGTATTTAAAGTTTGGCCGTTCAAAGCAATTTCGCCTGAGCCTACAAATGGCGCACTAAGATCGCCCGCAATGTATGACAACAACGACGATTTCCCCGATCCACTAGGCCCCATCAAAGTCACAACTTCACCCTCAGCGATGTCAACTGAAAATGGCGCAATCAATATCTTGCCATCCAGCAAAAGCGATATTTTTTTGAGTTGCAAACTCATCTTTTGCTCCAGCGTGATTGGCCAAATTTTGCGGACATCACATATGCCAAAAGCGGTGGCAAAATTAGCAGCAGCGCGAAAGCTGCTGTGAGCGGACGATTGGTGCCAGAGGTCAGTGTCACCGCCTCGACAGGCAATGTGCTATAGCGCCCAGCGGCGATGAGTTGTGCTGGAATATATTGGCCAGAGCTCACTGCAAATCCAACCGCCAGTGCGGCAGAGATGGGCGCTTTGAGGAGGGGCCATTTGATTTGAAATAAAAATGCGCGATTTGATTTGCGCAAGCTCGAAGCTGTTGCTCTAAAGCGTGGGTCAAGCGCACGGTAAGGGCCAACGAGCACGATAATCATATAAGCGGTGACGGGCATAAGATGGGCAAGGAATAAGCTAACAATGTTCCCCGTCAATCCAAAATTGAGAAATGCACGATACTGGCCAAGTCCCACAAGAATCGCTGGCAAACCTAATAAAGTGAGGCTGAAAAAAACCAAAATGCGATCGAGTTTTTGAGAAATGGTTTCAAGCCATAACGCAATCAATGTCAAAGCTGTTACGCACGTTACGATGGCCAGCGTGACGCTCGTCACCAATGCACTTGGGTTTTGAAAAATCAAACTCCACGCGCGTGATGACGGTGTGGGAATAAGATTTGGAAACGGCCAACGTTGTGCAAACGACATGAATAATAGAGAGGCAGTGATGATCCAATAGACCCACACCAAAGATCGGTATTTGGCGTTGCCGATGAAGCTCGGTAATGACTGCGAGCTTGGCCCCGCTGATAGAAAGCGCCGATATAGTGGTGCGAGTGCTTTAGACACCAACCACATGAACATCATAAAAATAGCGAGTGTGAGCGACAGAAAAACTGCGCCCACATTGCCGCGCGCATTGTTGATCAGTTGCTCGCTGTTGATATCACTCCAAACAATCGTCGCCAGTGTTGGCGGTTGCGTGGGGCCGATAACGAGTGACATGTCAATCACAGTTGCTGCATAGATAAAAACGATAACCAATTGCCAGATGAGCTTGGGCATGAGCTGCGGCAAGTAAAGGCGCAACCAAACTGAATAACTGCCGTGCCCCAAGCTTGCGGCAACCGAACGTTGATTTTTGAAATCTTGTTTAACATCATCGCGGTTCAGAAGACTCGCCACGATCCAAACGATAAACGGTGCCTCTTTGATGGTGAGTGCTGCAATGAGCGACAGTCCATATGGATCATGCGTCGTGATCCAATTGGGCGGCGTTTGCCAACCCACGATATTTGCAATGATACGGGCCAACACACCGCTGGGCATAATCAGAAAACTCAAACCAATTACGAGTGCCAGATGGGGAAGGGCCAGCATAGCACCCATCACCGCAGGGAGCCTTGGCCAAGCCGCACTTTCGTAAGTTGCAGCCACAATCATAATAGCGACGACCATTGCCAGTGCTGCGGATGTTGCGCCTGTGAAAATCGAAAGCTCAAGCCCAGACCAAAGCTGCGGATGAGTAAAGAGTGCTTGCCAAGCCGCAGCGTCGAAGGTGCCTGTTAGAGCATAAAACAGGCTAGCAAAAAGTGGGAGTGCAAAGAGAATTAACATAGGGATTGCTCCAAATACAAGCGCACCCCTCGACCCCGTCATTCCCGCGAAAGCGGGAACCCAACTTTTTTTGTTAGTGCTCATAACAAAGTTGGCTTCCCGCTTTCGCGGGAATGGCGACGTAAATGTTTGTAAGTGAAATCGAAAAAATCATCCCTTAGCGTAGTGGCTTAACCAAGTTGATTCAATCAGCGCCACAAAACTTGCATCCGGCTCCAAAATCGCAGGCCCAGACAGAAAAACGCTCCCCGGCACAGCGGTGCCTACAAACAACTTGGCATCATCACCGCTGAGTTTTGTAACATCAAGCACCGTTGGATCGCCCCATGTTTTCAAATCATTTTTCTTGGCTTGCGCTTCTGCCGAGAGCAGGAAATTGGCCACCACCTGTGCGCCTGCTTTGGCTTTCGCATTGGTAGGAATTGCGACGAAATGTGAATTTCCAATTGTGCCGCCTGAATGTTGCCAAGCAATTGTCGTTTTGGGGAGCATGCCAGCCGCCACCAAATTTGCTGGCTCATTGGAGTTAAAAGTCAGGCCAATCAAAAGTTCACCATCGGCCACCATCTGCGTAGTCTCAGCTTGGCTCTTTGGATATTGCTTCCCCTCGCGCCACAACGATGGCTTTATCTCGTCTAAAAAAGCAAGCCAAGTTTTCGAAGCCGCATCAAAGCCCGCTTGATCAATAGGCTTGGCAAAAATTGATTTGTCGCCAGCAGCTTCGACCAGTGCCTGCTTCAGGAAAGTCATGCCATGAAAATCAGGGGGCGCGGGATAAGTCACACGGCCCGCATTGGCCTTCGCAAATGCTGCCAGTTCAATCATCGAACGCGGTGGGTTGGCCACCTTTGCCCCGTCAGCAAAAAATGTAAATTGCGCCATGCCCCATGGGCTTTCGAGGCCATCAGTTGTTTCGGTGAAATCCTTTGTGGTGGTAGGTTTACCCTTCACATCAACCAAAGCAAAGTTTGGCAGCACATCAGCAAATGGCCCAAACAAAAGCTTTTCAGATTTCATGGCTTTAAAATTTGCACCATTGATCCAAACAAGATCAACCGATCCATCGGTCTTGCCAGCTTTGACTTCATCACGCACGCGTTTAACCACTTCGGCTGTGTCAGTGATTTTTACATGGGTTAGCTTCACACCATAACGTTTCATCACTTCATCGCCCGCCCAAGCGATATAGGCATTGATGTTTTCGGCTCCAGCCCACGCATTAAAAAAAACCTCTTGGCCCATGGCTTCGGCCTCAACGGCTTTCCAATCGCCTGCAAAGGCTGGTGCAAATGGCACGAAGGTTGAAGCGGCAACAAGTTGAAGAACTGAACGGCGCGTAATTTTCATGGGTTTGGTTTCTCCTGAAGGTCTTCCATGCCCGTGGCCAGCCACATGAGCAAATGAATGTTTAAAACGGCTCATCATAATCTTGTGATCGATTGCAGCTTGACATGTTGAAGCAGGATAATGGTCTTCGCGTCTATAATGCCACCAGAGGCAATCAATTCAAAAGCCTCATCAATCAGCATTTCGTGCACTTCAATGTCTTCGCCTTCTTCCAAAAGGCCACCACCTGGTGAAACGCGGTCGCTGGCACGATAACCACCTGTGAAAAGGCTGATCTTTTCAGACACAGCACCCGGGCTCGAGAAACAATCGCAGATATGGCGAATATCATGCACATGGGTGCCCAGTTCTTCCAGTGCCTCGCGGCGCACGCAACCCTCGGGGTCATCTGCATCAAGCAGTCCTGCACAAGCCTCAATCAAAAACCCATCATGGCCCGTAAATGCAGCGCCCGCCCGCCATTGCCGCACCAGCAAACATGTGCCGCGCACTACATCAATGGGCAAAATTGCAGCGCCCGACCCATGGTCAGCCACCTCGCGGATAAGTTCAACCTCGCGACCATCACTCATTTCCGCTTCAACAGTTAACCGTGAAAGTGACGACCAGCCCCTAGCCATGATTTCAGTCTTGCTGATTCTAAAATGACTTTTGTTCATGTGTCTTGCTAGCCCGCCCCAACCCATTGACGCAATCTTAACCTTGGCAGGGCATTTTTAATCAAAATTCGGGAAATCGAGATGGCGCGTAATTTTATCTCTGCCTTCGTGGCTTTGTCTTGCGTTGCAGTGGCAGCGGGCGGGCTCTATTGGACATTTGGCAAGAAACATCACACGCCCAACGCTGAGATTACAGGCTCACTAGGCTCGGTTCCAAGTCAAGTCGGCCCCTCTGGCTTGCCTGTGCCTCGGTTTGTGTCGCTGAAAACCGAAAAAGTGAATGTGCGCAAAGGCCCATCAAGCGATCATGACGTGGCTTGGGTTTATCAAGTCAAAGGTTTGCCTGTTGAGATTATCGCCGAGTTTGAAACATGGCGGCGCATTCGTGACAGTGAGGGTACAGAAGGCTGGATTCTCAAAAACATGTTGGCCAACAAGCGCAATGCTTTGATTGAGCCATGGAAGAAAAACGAATTAACACCACTCTACAGAAGCACAAACCTGCAATCTGGCTGGGTTGCCAATCTCGCTCCCGGGGCATTTGGCGAAATCGCCTCCTGTGATGGCCAGTGGTGCGATGTCAAATTCAACGGCTTCCGTGGTTTTGTGCAGCAGGAAAAGCTATGGGGCGCATACCCCGGCGAAGTGGTGAATTAGGGTTTCTGCGCTCATCAACAGTCGAATATTTCAAGGCTTTTATCGCCCGCCACGCTCGTGTAAAGAAACATTCTGAAACATGGGTACACTTGATTTATGACTGAACGCAAATCACAATTTCTCTATGACGACTTAATCGAATGTGGCCGTGGCAAGCTTTTTGGCCCGGGCAATGCGCAATTGCCTTTGCCGCCAATGCTGATGTTTGACCGCATTACACATGTTGAAGAAAAAGGTGGCGCACACGGGCTGGGCAAGATTGTTGCCGAGTTTGATATCAGGCCAGACCTGTGGTTCTTCCCCTGCCATTTTGAGGGTGACCCCGTCATGCCCGGTTGTTTGGGCCTTGATGCTTTGTGGCAACTCACAGGGTTCTTTCTCGGCTGGTTGGGCGAGCCAGGTCGCGGCCGAGCATTAGGCGTGGGCGAAGTGAAGTTCAGCGGCATGGTGACGCCCAAAGTTAAAAAGGTGACCTACGAAGTCGAAGTCAAACGCCTGATCCTGCGCAAATTGAAATTAGCAGTCGCTGATGGGGTGATGAAAGCCGATGGCGAAACTATATATAACGTGACCGATATGAAGGTCGGACTGTTTCAAGCATAAAGGAATCTATCATGCGTCGTGTTGTTATTACCGGAATGGGCATTGTTTCGAGCATTGGTAATACTGCGCAAGAGGTCACTGCCTCTTTGCGTGAAGCCAAGAGCGGCATTGTGCGGGCTGATAAATATGCTGAAATGGGCTTCCGCTGCCACGTGCACGGCGCACCGAGTTTTGACCCTGAGCAAGTTGATCGCCGTGCGCGCCGGTTCATGGGCGATGGCGGCATTTGGAATTATGCTTCGATGACGCAAGCCATTGCTGATTCGGGCCTCGAAGAAAAAGATGTGAAGAACGATCGCACAGGCATCATCATGGGCTCTGGCGGCCCGTCCACCCGCACCATTGTTGCCGCTGCCGATACAGCGCGTGAAAAAGGCCCAAAGCGCGTTGGCCCCTTTGCCGTGCCACCCGCCATGTGTTCTGGCCATTCGGCCTTTTTGGCCACACCCTTTGGCATTCGCGGGGTCAATTATTCCATCACATCGGCTTGCGCCACATCGGCCCATTGCATCGGCAACGCTGCTGAAATGATCCAATGGGGCAAGCAGGATGTAATGTTTGCTGGCGGTGGCGAAGAATTGGATTGGACACTCTCGGTGTTGTTCGATGCCATGGGTGCCATGTCGTCCAAATATAATGACACGCCGGCCAAAGCCTCCCGCGCTTACGATAAGAACCGTGATGGGTTTGTCATTGCAGGTGGTGCTGGTGTTGTGGTTCTCGAAGAACTTGAACATGCCAAGGCGCGCGGCGCAAAAATTTATGGTGAGATTGTTGGCTATGGTGCGACCTCCGATGGCTATGACATGGTGGCCCCATCAGGCGAGGGCGCTGTGCGTTGCATGAAGCAAGCCATGGCCACGGTTCACAACAAAATCGATTATATCAATCCGCATGGCACATCGACACCTGTGGGGGATGCAAAAGAAATGCAAGCGGTGCGCGAAGTGTTTGGCAATAACATTCCTTCCATCTCATCGACAAAATCTCTCACTGGCCATTCGCTGGGTGCCACGGGCGTGCAGGAAACAATCTATTGCTTGCTGATGATGAAAAATGGCTTCATGGCCGAAAGTGCCAACATCGAAGAGTTGGACCCCGATTTTGCCGACATTCCAATTCTGCGCAAGCGCGTGGACAACGCAACAATTGATACGGTAATGTCCAACAGCTTCGGCTTTGGCGGCACCAACGCCACATTGATCATGCAACGCTATAACGGATAATCAAAAAATGACCGCTGGATTGATGCAAGGCAAACGCGGCCTGATTATGGGCGTTGCCAATGACCACTCGATCGCCTGGGGCATAGCCCAAGCGCTGGCCGCACAAGGTGCTGAATTGGCTTTCACCTATCAGGGCGAAGCATTCGGCAAACGTGTGGAGCCTTTGGCGAAATCCGTTGGTTCCGACATTTTGTTGCCTTGTGACGTCGAAGATATTTCAACGGTCGATGCCGTATTTGATGAGTTGAAGGCGAAATGGGGCAAGATTGATTTTCTGGTTCACGCCATTGCCTTTTCCGACAAGAATGAACTGAAGGGAAAATTCGCTGATACAAGCCGCGAGAATTTCTCCAAGACCATGATCATCTCGTGCTTTTCCTTCGTTGAAATCTCCAAACGTGCTGCCGCAATGATGCCAGGTGGCGGTTCAATCATCACCCTCACCTACGGCGGCTCCACCCGCGTGATGCCGAACTATAATGTGATGGGCGTTGCCAAAGCCGCCCTCGAATCCGCCGTGCGTTATCTCGCTGGCGACTATGGCCCCCAAGGCATCCGCGTCAACGCCATCTCCGCTGGCCCCATGCGCACATTGGCTGGTGCAGGCATTGGCGATGCCCGTGCCATGTTTAACTATCAAGCCGCCCACGCGCCATTGCGCCGGACGATTACGCTGGAAGAAGTGGGCGGTGCTGGATTGTATCTTCTCTCGCCACTCTCAGGCGGTGTAACGGGTGAAATTCACTATGTGGATTCAGGATACAATATCATCTCGATGCCACGGCCTGAAGATATAAAGGCTTAGCTGCTGAGTGGCTTTGTTCACAAATTTCTAAGTCCGTCATTCCGGAAAAGGGCGTATTTTGCTTTAGCAAAATGTTAGCCCTTTGTCCGGAATCCAGCTTTCTTTTCAACATGTTGAAACACCTAAAGCTGGATTCCGTGTCGCGGGCGGACCCTTCACGGCAAGAGCCGCGAAGGGCAAGGCCCTTGCACGGAATGACGGAGTTTTGGTGCTCATAAAAGTTACAAAATAAACTTCGACAAATCCACATTCTTAGCCAACGCACCAACGTGCTTCACTACATAGACCTCATCAATCTCCACCGTCTCACCTGCGCGGTCAGTCGCGGTGAAACTCACATCATCCAAAATTCGCTCCATCACGGTTTGCAAACGCCTTGCACCAATGTTCTCGATTGAGCCATTAATCTCCGCCGCAATACGCGCAATCGCAATCACGCCATCATCGGTGAAGTTCAGCGAAACATTTTCAGTTTCCAGCAGCGCCTTATATTGCTTGAGCAAGCTTGTTTCGGGCTCGGTCAATATCCGTTGAAATTCATCTTGGCCCAGCGCTTTCAACTCCACGCGAATGGGTAGGCGGCCTTGCAACTCTGGTAACAAGTCTGAAGGTTTGGACACATGAAATGCCCCAGAAGCAATAAACAAAATATGATCGGTCTTCACTGGTCCATGCTTGGTTGAAACCGTGGTGCCTTCTATGAGCGGCAGCAAATCGCGTTGCACACCCTCGCGCGAAACATCAGCCCCACCGCGGTCTCCACGGGACGCGATCTTGTCGATCTCGTCCAAAAACACGATGCCATTATTTTCAACTTGGTTGATGGCTTCCGCAATAATCTTATCTTGATCCAGAAGTTTCTCAGCCTCTTCGGCCAATAAAATTTTATGGGCCTGCGCAACTGACGTTTTGCGTGGCTTGGTGCGGTTGCCAAATGCTTTGCCCATCATGTCGGACAAATTAATCACTGATGCCGAACCACCCGGCATGCCCGGAATATCAAAGCTTGGCACACCGCCAGAATCCGCCACTTGGATTTCAATTTCCTTGGTGTCGAGTTCACCTGAGCGTAATTTCTTGCGGAAAGACTCGCGCGTGGTGTCAGATGCATTGGCACCCACCAACACGTCAATCACCCGCTCCTCAGCGTTCAAATGCGCTTGCGCTTCCACATCTTTCTTCCGCGCGGCTTTCACCATGCCAATGCCGGTCTCCAGCAGATCGCGGATCATCTGGTCCACATCGCGGCCTACATAGCCTACCTCAGTGAATTTCGTGGCTTCAACTTTTAGGAACGGCGCATTAGCCAATTTTGCCAAACGCCGCGCAATTTCAGTTTTGCCAACGCCCGTCGGCCCGATCATCAAAATATTTTTCGGAATAACATCTTCGCGCATTTGGCCTGAAAGCTGCTGCCTCCGCCAACGATTGCGCAGCGCCACAGCCACAGCCCGCTTGGCATCCGTTTGGCCAACAATATAACGATCAAGTTCCGATACGATTTCGCGGGGCGTGAAGTTGGTCATTTTTATTTCTCTCCCCCCAGTCCGTCATTCCCGCGTAGGCGGGAACCCAACTTATCTTCAACATAGTAGATTGTTGGGTCTATATCGTCGTGCAGATCGACCCAAGCTGGATTAAATTTTTCGATCATGTTTATTTTCCAATCGCGGTTCCATTTTTTAATTCGCTTTTCACGTTGAATAGCAGCTTCCATCGTTTCGTGGTGTTCATACCAAACCAAACTATTGATGTCGTATTTCTTGCTGAAACCCTCTATGCCGCCTTCTTTGTGTGTCGCCACACGGTTCCAAAGCGCAGACGTGACACCTGTATAAATTGTGCCGCGTGGCCCATTCGAAATAATGTAAACAGCTGGTTGTTTTTCTTCTTTCATTTTTATAGCTTTTAAGAAAGTTGGGTTCCCGCCTTCGCGGGAATGACGGTCGGGGAATAATTCTTAAAAGAAATGAATATCAAAACTTAAAAGCTCCGTCTTTCCCGCGAAGGCGGGAACCCAACTTTTGTTCAGTGCGCTTCCAAAGTCTCAATCGTCAAATTACCGTTGGTATAAACACAAATATCCGCTGCAATGCCCATAGCTTTCCTAGCAATCGCTTCGGCATCCATCTCCGTGTCCATTAAAGCGCGCGCCGCGGCCAGCGCATAGTTGCCGCCAGAGCCAATGGCCACCACGCCATGTTCTGGCTCCAACACATCGCCCGTTCCAGTCAACACCAGCGAGATCGATTTATCAGCCACAATCATCATGGCTTCCAAGCGGCGCAAGTATCGATCGGTGCGCCAGTCCTTGGCCATCTCAACACAGGCCCGTGTCAACTGATTTGGAAATTGTTCCAGTTTGCCTTCCAAGCGCTCAAACAGCGTCATGGCATCTGCCGTGGCACCCGCAAATCCGGCGATCACACCTGTGGAGCCTAATGGCCGCACTTTGCGGGCGTTTCCCTTCATCACAGTCTGGCCCATGCTCACTTGGCCATCACCAGCGATCACAATCTTGCCGCCTTTGCGCACACCTAATATGGTGGTGCCGTGCCAATTTGTGGGATCACTCATGTTTGAAATTCCTCTGTTGGCCAACATCTAAGGCTTTGTGACGGTAGTTTAAAGGCCATGTAGCCAATTTATGTTGCATCTGCTAAGTGCCTTCGCTTGAAAGGTCAAATTCATGCGCCAAGCCACCATCACCCGCAAAACCACCGAAACTTCAGTCGTCGCTTCTGTGTCGCTCGACGGCACAGGCACCTATGACATGAAAACCGGAGTCGGTTTTTTTGATCATATGATGGAGCAATTGGCGCGGCATTCGCTGATTGATATTAAGATCGAAGCCAAAGGCGATTTGCATATTGATGACCATCACACGGTGGAAGATTGCGGCATAGCACTTGGCCAAGCCGTGGCCAAAGCACTGGGCGACCGCAAGGGTATTCGCCGATATGCCAGCGCTGATTTGCCGATGGATGAAACTTTAACACGTTGCGCCATTGACGTGTCAGGACGGCCGTTCTTGATTTTCAAAGTGAATTTCCCACGCCAGAAAATCGGCACCTTTGACACTGAATTAGTGCGCGAATGGTTTCAAGCCTTCGCCATGAATGCGGGCATAACGCTGCACATTGAAAATGCTTATGGCGAAAACGCCCATCACATCGCAGAGTCCTGCTTCAAAGCACTGGCCCGCGCTTTGCGTGAGGCCATTGAAATTGATCCACGGCAAGCCGATGTCATTCCTTCCACCAAGGGTTCACTGGCAGGCTGATGAAAACAGTCATCATTGATTACGGCTCGGGCAATTTGCATTCGGCTGCGAAAGCCTTTGAACGCGCGGCCCATGACAATAAAATCAAGGCGCAGATCATCGTTTCAAACAAGCCCGAGGATTTGGAAAAGGCCGAGCGCATTGTGCTGCCCGGCGTTGGTGCGTTCAAAGATTGCCGCAATGGCTTGATGGCCATAGAGGGCATGCGCGCGGCACTTCAAGATCAGGTGATTGTCAAAGGCAAACCTTTCCTCGGCATCTGTGTTGGCATGCAGCTTATGGCCACGCGCGGCGTAGAACACGAGGTCACCCCGGGTCTTGGCTGGATCGCAGGCGATGTCGTCCCGATTACGCCTGCAGATAGAACTTTAAAAATCCCGCATATGGGTTGGAACACAATTCGCCCCGAAGGCCAACACGCTCTGCTTGACGGAATTCTTTTGGGTGATGAAGGCCACCATGCCTATTTTGTCCACAGCTATCATTTGAAGCCAACATTGCCCGAAGACATGATCGCCACCGCCGACTATGGCGGCGATGTGACAGCCATGGCCGGTTATGACAACATCGTCGGCACACAATTTCACCCCGAAAAGAGTCAGACACTGGGCTTGGCACTGATCGCAAATTTCTTGCGGTGGCGGCCGTGATCCTATTTCCTGCCATCGATCTCAAAGACGGAAAATGCGTGCGCTTGAAATTAGGCGATATGAATCAGGCAACGATTTACAATGATAGCCCAGCAGCTCAAGCGCTTGCCTTCGAGCAACAGGGCTTTGAGTGGCTGCATGTTGTAGATTTGAATGGCGCATTTGAAGGCCACTCTGTGAACGGCGTTGCAGTCGAAGCTATATTAAAAGCCACCAAAAATCCCGTTCAACTCGGTGGCGGCATTCGCACGATAGCCCACATCGAAAGCTGGCTGAATAAAGGCCTGACGCGTGTTATTTTAGGAACCATCGCCGTGCGTGATCCAGCGCTTGTAAAAGAAGCTTGCAAATTATTCCCGGGGAAAGTTGCCGTCGGCATTGATGCTAAGGGCGGCAAGGTGGCCGTCGAAGGTTGGGCCGAGGCATCCTCTCTTGGCGTCATTGAACTAGCGAAAAAATTCGAAGGCGCAGGCGTGGCCGCAATTATTTATACCGATATAGATCGCGATGGAATTTTAACTGGCATCAATTGGGACGGCACATTGGCCTTGGCCAACGCAATCTCAATTCCCGTCATCGCTTCAGGCGGCCTCGCTTCAATCGAAGACGTTAAACGCATGATGCTGACCGATGCGCGTAAACTTGAAGGCGCCATCACCGGCCGCGCACTTTACGATGGCAGGCTTGATGCGGCGGAAGCATTGCAAATGTTGAGGGCAGCATAATGTTAAAAATGCGCTTAATCCCGTGTCTTGATGTGAAAGATGGCCGCGTTGTTAAAGGTGTGAACTTTGTTGATCTGCGCGATGCGGGCGACCCCGTAGAGTGTGCGCGCGCTTATGATGTAGCAGGTGCAGATGAATTATGTTTCCTCGACATCACAGCCACACATGAAAACCGTGGAACCATGTTTGATGTGGTGAAACGCACCGCTGAACAATGCTTCATGCCGCTCACAGTCGGTGGCGGTGTTCGGAAGCTAGACGACATTCGCAATTTGTTGCTGGCTGGTGCTGATAAAGTTTCAATCAACAGTGCCGCAGTTTCCGACCGCGCTTTCGTCAAAGCTGCTGCAGAAAAATTTGGCAGTCAATGCATTGTGGTTGCCATCGATGCAAAGGAAACGTCATCTGGCAAATTCGAAATCTTCACCCATGGAGGTCGTAACGAAACCGGAATTGATGCTGTCGATTTTGCTAAGGAAGTTGCTTCATTAGGGGCGGGTGAAATTCTATTGACGTCGATGGACCGTGACGGCACAGGCAAAGGCTTCAACATTGCTTTAACCCGCGCCATTGCCGATGCCATATCCATTCCGGTGATTGCGTCTGGCGGTGTGGGCACATTAGAACATCTCGTAGAAGGTATTCGTGATGGCCATGCAACAGCTGTTCTGGCGGCCTCGATTTTTCATTTTGGAACTTTCAAGATTGGTGAAGCCAAGGCCTATATGCAGAAGGCTGGCATTCCGATGCGCGGAGCAGTGTTATGAGCAAATTTGATACTTTAGAAAAATTGGTGGCAGAAATTGCCTCGCGCAAAACCGCATCGCCTGATTTATCTTACACCGCAAAACTGCTGAGCCAAGGCGTTGAAAAATGTGCCAAGAAATTTGGTGAGGAAGCCTTTGAGTTGGCGCTTGCCGCTGTGCTGAAAGACAAAACCCATACAGCCAATGAAGCCGCCGATGTGATCTATCATCTTTTGGTGGTCTTGCAAGCGGCAGAGGTTTCAATCGACAATGTGTTGGACGTTTTAAAATTGCGCGAAGGCACCAGTGGACACCTTGAAAAGGCCTCTAGGCGTGGTTGAACTTGAAGAAGAAGATTTAGCCCGCGAGGTCAGCCCGTTTCGTCGTTTTGGTCGCGACGAATGGGCAACCTTGCGTGCCGACACACCAATGACTTTGACTGTGGCCGACTTGGATGAAGTGCGTTCTCTGAATGACAAGATTGACTTGACCGAGGTCGAGATGATTTATCTTCCTTTGTCGCGCCTTCTCAATCTCTATGTGCAAGCCAGTCAAAAGCTTTTTGGCGCTTCGAATGTGTTTCTGCATCGCTCGGATTTAAAGGTGCCTTACATCATTGGCGTGGCGGGCAGTGTCGCTGGCGGCAAAAGCACCAC
>JAYTUV010000064.1:0-6653 GCA_043744395.1 Aestuariivirga sp. | reverse complement strand
CGATGATGGCATGGCGCAGTTCCTCCTTGCACCATGGAATCAGAGTTTTCGATTCGTGGGAATCCCCCGTGAGTCAGAATTTGGAACCTTTGGTATTAAACCTAAACGCTTTGTTGCGCTACAGCTCGGATAGCGGCTTCATTTCCAATTTCTGCCGCATCTTCAATTGGACCTGAGAGGGAAACCTCTGAACTCTGTTTGCCATCAAGCGATAATATTTGCCCTCGGAAAGACAAAGCCCCGCCAGAAATCATGGCGTGGCCTGCAATCGGTGTGCGGCACGAACCTTCGAGTTTAGCAAGAAATGCACGCTCGCACGCAATTGCAATGCCTGTTGTATGATGATGGATGGCTTCCACAAGGTGGCGGGCCCGTTGATTATTGGACTTGACTTCAATTCCAATTGCCCCTTGTGCAACAGCTGGCAACATCTCTTCCATTTCCATTATAGCGCTGATGTGCTGTGACAAGCCCAAACGATTCAGACCTGCCACGGCAAGAAATGTTCCCATCGCAACGCCGTCCGCCAACTTGCGCATACGGGTTTGTACATTGCCGCGAAACTGCACGGATTTAAGATCGGGCCTCATCCTTAATGCCTGCGCATTGCGACGCACTGACGATGACCCGAGCACAGCACCCTGTGGCAAATCACGCAAGGTCTGTGCAACCAAGCTCACGAATGCATCGCGCGCATCTTCGCGGGGCAAGTTTGCAGCAAAAGCCAACCCTTCGGGCAAAGTGGCGGGCATATCTTTCATTGAGTGAACAGCAAGGTCGACTGTTTCGGCCAACAAAGCCTCTTCAATTTCTAAAGTGAAAAGCCCTTTACCACCAATTTCAGCAAGGGGTTGATTGAGAATTCGGTCGCCTGTTGTACTGATCACAACAATTTCGAATTGATCTTCCTGCAGACCATGCGCCTGCATTAATCTTAGTCTGGTTTCATGGGCTTGCGCTAAAGCAAGGGGTGAGCCCCTCGTTCCAATACGGATAACACCAGCTCCAGCCGAACCTAGCATGTTCTATGCAACTGCACGGCTCAATGCGCAATGGCTCCAAAGGTCAGACAGCGCCTTGGTGAGTTTGGCAATATCTTCATCCGTGTGAAAGGGTGATGGTGTGATGCGCAATCGTTCTGTACCTTTTGGTACGGTTGGATAATTAATCGGTTGAATGTAGATCCCATAGCTATCCATCAACACATCACTTATCATTTTGCATTTGGCTGCATTGCCCACCATTACAGGGATGATGTGGCTTTCGTTGTCCATCATCGGAATGCCAATGGCCTTGAGGGAAGCCCGAACCTTACTTACGGCGCGGCGGTGGCGCATGCGCTCGATTTCGCTTTCCTTCAAATGACGCACTGCTGTGCGTGCGCCTGCAGCTATTGCGGGCGGAAGAGCCGTTGTAAAAATGAAGCCGGATGAAAAACTACGCACATAATCACAAAGAACTTTCGATGCCGCTATGTAGCCACCAACAACACCATAAGCCTTGCCGAGAGTTGCTTCAATCACTGTGATCCGGTCCATGAGGCCTTCACGTTCGGCAATACCACCGCCACGCGGGCCATACATGCCAACAGCGTGAACCTCATCGAGATAAGTCATGGCACCATATTTATCTGCCAAATCGCAAATGCCTCTGATGTTCCCAATGTCGCCATCCATCGAATAAACCGATTCAAAAGCAATAAGTTTAGGACGATCTGCAGGTATCTCCTTGAGATGCTTTTCTAAATCCACCAAATCATTGTGTTTGAAAATGCGGCGCTCAGCGCGACTGTGACGAATGCCCTCTATCATTGAGGCATGATTTCCAGCATCTGACAAAATGACACAATTTGGAATGCCGCCACCAAGCGCGCTCAAAGCGGCCCAATTCGAAATGTAACCCGACGTAAAAAGCAAAGCTTGTTCTTTGCCATGTAAATCAGCTAATTCTTCTTCGAGTAGAACATGTTCATGACTGTTGCCTGAAATATTGCGTGTTCCGCCTGCCCCTGCACCATAAGCGCGCAATGCATCGCATGTTGCTTCGATGACTTTTGGGTGCTGTCCCATGCCCAGATAATCATTAGCGCACCAGATTGTCACATCTTGCGTCACGCCATCCTTGTAGCGGCGAGCTTGCGGAAAATGCCCAGCTTTGCGCTCTAATTCAGCAAATACTCTGTAGCGGCCTTCTTGGCGCAATTGATCCAGTTCGCTTACAAAAAAATCTTGGTGATTAAAAGTCATAGAAAAGCT
This sequence comes from Aestuariivirga sp., assembly GCA_043744395.1. Lineage (GTDB taxonomy): Bacteria > Pseudomonadota > Alphaproteobacteria > Rhizobiales > Aestuariivirgaceae > Aestuariivirga. The sequence continues at coordinate 4,398 of JAYTUV010000064.1, read as the reverse complement.
CCGAGCACAGTATGCTGGTGGTTGTCGGGTAGGGGTTTGTTCGCTGCATTATGCGATACTTTAGACTTTTTTGAAAGTGCCCATGTCCATAATTTCTCAGTGGGCAGGGGCAGCATCAACAGAATATGTTCAAGCAGACCAATGGCTACCAGTGTGGTGGCCATGGTAATCTCAAAAGTTTGAGGTAAGCTAAGTAGATAATAGATCAGTCCAGCCAGCACAACACATGAAACCGGAAACAGTGGGTTCATGTTACGTTGGCGCAGGAAGCCTTTGAGCACTTCCATGTGATCGGGCACGAAATCTGCGCTGACATTACGGACTCCCAAAAATACATTGAGCCGCGCGCTGAGATGCATAAGCCAAAGCATGACGAAGCACCAAGTGGCAGCCTGGTTTGATGTTGCCCAAATGGCTATTGCAAAAATGATGACTATGATTTCGTGCCAGAGGTTAGCCGCGACGGCATGTCCAAAATGCTTCACACCTGAACATCCGTCCACACAAAGACTCTTGCGGGGGCCTGTGACGTAACCCATGTAAAGCGCCATCTCAGTCCAACCCCAAGCTAATAGGCCAGCTGCAAAGCTCGTGGCGATTGCCCATGTCGAAAAGCTATCGCGCAAATCCCAAATCGCATATCCGCAGCTGAATAAGACTAAAGTTGCACCTGCCATGCTCCAGCTAAATGTGTGTATTGGGAGACTATCAAGGTAGAAAATTACCCCCGTCGAAAAGCCCCACATCAAAATCACAAAAGCTATGGCAGCTAACATCATCATCGTTCAGTAGCCTGGTGCCAGACGAACATTCACTGGCAGTTCATTACGTTTGGTCGGCATTGTGTACAAGCGCAAGAAAACCCAACCCGCCTTAAGGCCAGTTGTGAACTTGCTGATCTTAGCTGTCAGCCCGCCTTTGGTTTGCTGCACGCCAGCTCTTTCGGAGATGACAATCAGCTTGTCGAGCAATTCAACAAATTTTGGATTATCGATGTCTATTTCCAAAGGGAAAACTTGGCGCGAAATCTCCGAAGTAATACGGAAAACTTTGAGGCCATATTCCTTCGGATCGACATTCAGCGCCGCATGGAAGTGGGGACGTTGATTATCACGCACGTACATCGTTGCGAAAATAGCCAACAGAAAGAATTTAACCCAATACTTATTGAGCCCCTGCAACAAATGCGGATTAGCACGCATTAACAATGCAATGGCCTCGACGTGACGGAATTCATCATTGCACCACTTTTCAAACCACTTGAAAATCGGGTGGAAACGCTTTTCAGGGTGTTGTTGCAAATGGCGGAGGATTGCGATGTAGCGCGCATAGCCAATTTTTTCCGAAAGATAAGTTGCGTAGAAAATAAATTTTGGTTGGAAATAAGTATATTTCTTAGCCTTTGTCAGAAAGCCAAGATCAACACCAATGTTAAAATCTTTAAGTGTGTCGTTGATAAAGCCGGCATGTCGAGCTTCATCGCGGCTCATATATTTAAACAACTCGGCAATGTCAGGTGCGACAGCTTTGTCTGCGTCACCTGCCACGAATACTGCACTTTGTTCAATCCTTGCAAGATTGGCTTCCATGCCGTTCAAATCCCATGATGCCATCATACCCAATGCTGCGGCTACATGGCTTGGCTTTTTGTACAGCTCAAAATAAAGGTCTACCCCTTCTGGACTTATTTCAGAACCCATGTCTCGGATTAATTTTTCGACCTTTGGCCGTGATGCCATGCCACTCAAGATGCGCGGAAAAAATGGGTTAAACGCCGCCAGTTTTGCAATGGACGAAAACAAACTTCCCGCCCATCCTTCAAACGGATAGAATGCGCCATTGAACGAAATATAAGTTTTAGGATGCAAAAGTTTACGTGCGCAAACATTGGCTAAGATTGCGGCACCAGCCGAATGGCCAACAACAATTTCAGGCTCCAACTTCATTGTAGCAATCACAGCGGCAACTCCATTGCCCATGTTTTCTAATTTGAAATTGGTAGTGCTTTGCGATTCTGTTTGGCCATGGCCCGGCAGATCAATTGCAACGACATGATATCCATCAGCCAGCAACGGCATCACATCTCGCCAAGAGTGGACCGAAGCTCCCGTGCCATGCACCAATAGAATTGTAGGGCCCTGCCCCATCTCCTCAACATACCAATTCAAGCCATCAGCTTTGACAAATCGGACTGATTTTTTTGGAGGCGATATCATGCCGAAGCAGTCTTCAAAGCCATGCTGACAGGCCTCGCGATCTCAGAAGCGCTGGCACGCGGCATGGGCAGATAGGTGGCTTGCATTGCTGCTGCCAAAGCTCTGGCGGATTTCTGCGGTTCAGAAGAAACATCAATCACCATGGCATCAAACCCTTCACCCGCGAATAGCTTTGCCGCCGATTGCGTTTCTTCAAGCGCCATCACTTTGTGGCCCACGCCTGCTCTTGTGATATTGGCTTTGCCATCTGTCAGCACAATAACAATCGGGTTGCCGCCTGCCCGGCGCACTTGCATCGCAAGCTCAAAAGCTTCGTCTAATCCAGATGCCAATGGTGTTCCGCCACCTCCGGGCAAGCCAGCAAGTGCGCGTTTTGCACGCTCTAAAGACCGCGTTGGCGGCAATAACACTTCAGCTTTTTTGCCTCTGAACGCTACCATCGCCACACGGTCGCGGCGCACATAGCATTCAGCCAATATGGTTTCAACAGCACCCTTGGCTTCGGCCAAGCGTTGAAAGGCTGTTGAGCCCGAAGCATCAACAGCAAAAATTGCGGTGGCCTCGTTGCGTTGCTTAATGCGCGACACACGAAAATCATCGCGCGTCACTACCATGCGCTCTGCTCCAGCCATCTTCCGGCGAAGGGGTTGCCAAGGTGCTGCATTTCGTAAAGTCGCTAGAATATCGAGGCGTTGGCCCGCCAATGACGAGGCCCGTTTATGGCCAATGCGCCTTCCTCTTTGCCCGCCGGATTTTCGTGGGCTTGCACTTTTAACATTCCGACCAGCACCACGCTTGCCTAAACCATCCGCGGCCAAGTTTAACAAGTTAGCGGGCAGTGCCGCTTTGATCGCCTCAAGGATCACCTCGGCATCGCCCGGGTTGGGCTCAGTGTCATTTTCTGCTGCATCAGACTCTGGGGTTTGCTGTGGCGGCGGAGGCGGCTGTTGATCATCTTCTTGTTCTTGAGGCGGCGCACGAAGGGCACGGTGTGCTAGCACTAAACGCGCTGCCATTGCCACCGTGCTCTCATCAACATCTTGATCTTCGAAAGCTGCAATTGCGCGGGCCGTCGCCACAGTCTGCAACACAAAGCGCGGAGAACTGATGCCAATTGCCAAAGCAGCGCTGCATAGATCCTGCACCCATTTGGGATCAATGGATGCGGTCTCCATTTTGTTCTTTGCGCGCTCAATGTCGGCAGTAGTCCAATGCAGCGCAGCAGACTCGTCCACCACGAACGGCAAACGTGCTTCAAGCTTTGCGGCCAATACTGCATCTTCATCATAAGGGTCCATGACAGCAATCAACATCAGCTGGTTTTGGTCTAGCGCTTTTGCCAGCAGCGAAGTGCAGGCAACATCCAATTTTTCAGCACGGCGCACTAACAGTTGCCGATGTGTTATAAGAAGCCCTTCGGTGTGAACGGGTCTTCCAAAAGCCAGTGTGGCCGCAAGATCAACTGAACCCGTCAGAGCATCTTCCGACATTGTAGACGAGACGATGCGCAATGTAGCTCCCGCCTTGCTAAGAGCTGAATTGAAATCCTCGGCCACTTCAGTGGTCACTAATGCACCTCCAAGGTCTAGGCCACCAACTGCAAGGAGCCCTACGATCCACGTTGCATCGTTGATCTCATTTATTGTCACGGGCCTAAAACATCCACCAAAGCCCGCTCGATGCGTGCTGTCGAGCCCGCCTCTTCAAGAGGATTGCGACGAAGCAGGATCGCAATGATAAGGGCAACCTTGGACGGCTTTGATGGGCGGCAGCAAAGCCGCAAAGGCCCGCACCGTGGTTGACTTACCAGTTCCACGGTCCCCCATCGCAAGCAGCCCGCCAATCAAAGGATCAACCGCTGTTAATACCAGGCAAGTCTTAAGCTCTTGCTGGCCTTCAATAGCTGAAAATGGAAAGACTGGTCTTCTGACTGCGCCCTTAACGGGCAGGCTATTGTTTTGCTTGGACATAAAACTCTCAAATGAAATGCACAGCTGTTAATCTGCCATGAGCTGTGCCAGTGTCAACCAAAATAGACACTTTCTTGAGTTATCTGCCATCTGTTCGATGGGCAATCCGAAATTACAAAACTTAAACTTGATTAGGGAAATCGACTGCGAAAAAGATCGGCTACTCTACCTGGACTTCAAGCCCGTTTTATTTTGAGAGTTGATATCTTCTG
>JAYTUV010000063.1:0-6724 GCA_043744395.1 Aestuariivirga sp. | reverse complement strand
CGGCAAATCATAAACTCGCTCGCCGCGGCTTTCCTGTTGAATAACAGAAGGCCAGAACGATGCGTGCGGAGCGTTAGAAATAGGATCAAACATGGAGGAACCTCAGGGGTGTGAATCAGCTGATAAATATTTAGCATAGATAGGGAGGCCAAAGGTTAATGGGAAGGGGCTGACGGCAGCCAAGATAGAATTCCAGTATAGCAGTCTTCTCCGTTGAAGGAAAACAGCCTGCGCTGCAGATTTTCATACTCCGTCATCCCAGAAAAGGGCGCATTTTGCGCTTGCAAAATCTTAGCCCTTTGTCTGGGATCCTGTGTGTCTGAATCATGCTATAGTTGATGGTGGCTTTAATTGGGAAAGATGAGGCGCTTGGGCGTCTGGGATAACGTATCTCAGACTTTCAAGGCTGATGATTGAAATAGTTGGGGTGTAAAAGCCCTGATAGCCCTAGTGGGTAAGTGACCTTGCTTGACTTCCAGCTTCGGTTAACGACCGACCAGTTCCAGAGGCACTCGTTCAACACCAGCAAAAAACGCCTCAAAAGCGTGGGTGTTTTCAAACACTCAACCAGCCGGACCACTCCACCAGCATATTCGTGTTTGTTTGCGCCCGCGCAACCCTTCACTTCTTCTCCAGAGAACGGCATTACCGTTTTTATAAAGGCGGAGTTGTGTCTTATAGCATAACAACGGTTAAAACGAACACGCCTCAGTTCATTTCCTTGCGCGCCGCTTCGGCTGCATCGGCCAGTTTTTCCAAATTTTCGTTGTTGCGTCTGGTCGCCGCTTCAAAACGATCTTCAAAATTGGCCAGATTCTTTTTGGGCTCTTGATAGAACGCAGTGAATTTCATGGCGCCGATAAAGAAGCGCAGCAATGCCCTGCCCCGCCATTTCATTGGCCGATCAAAATCGAATATCAGAATCACACGCTCTTCATCCGTGTCGTTCCACACTTCGTGTTCGAATGTGTCATCAAACACAAAAATTTCACCCGGCTTCCAATGGGTGATTTGCTTATCAACGCGGATGCGGCATTTCTCTTGCTCTTTTGGAATGATCAATCCTAGATGCACCCGCAAAATTCCTTTGGTCACGCCTTGATGGGCTGGAATATGATAGCCCGGTGACAAGATCGAAAACCAAGAAATTTCCAGGTTGGGCACTTTCTCTAGCAGTGATGCGGTGAACGGCGCTTGATCACAATTTTTGGGCAGCTTTTCGCCAAATCCATACAGAAAAAACGTGCGCCAATTTTTGCCCGTCGCAATAGAACTTTGGTCAGGAGACACTTCTTGGAACGCCGGAATGGCTTCGCGATTTTTTAAGATCTCGCGCGCTTCATCGCGGATCTTTTCCCAATTTTCGGTAAAGGGGCTCAAAAACGGGAATATTTCATTTGGCAGATAAGGCGTATCTGGCACGAGCGATTGCGTACTGAAAAACCGCGTGACTCGACGCGTAAATTTCTCGCCTGCCTGATAGATTGTGCGCCGCCGCCAGTCGCGAAACTGCTGAAGCGCTGACGTGTCTCGTGCCGGACTATTGCTCATGTAACCTCTTCCAAATCAGAAACACATTACCGCGTTCACGAAATATAACCAAGTTGAAATATATGTCTGTTGGAAGTGTGGCGAAATTATTTGCCTGCGGGAAAATACATCTTAATCAAATTGAGTTTCGGCATGGTCGCGCGGTTTTGCGTGAAGGTCTTTTCCCAAGCAACTTTAAAACCATTTTTGAGATCACTATAGATTTGGTCACGTAGCACTGTGTCTGCTGGGTACATTTCCTCAAGCGTTGCGTAATCCTTCGCCGAAACGGCTGTCACCTCGTGTGGAATATAGCATTTGCTCTTTGTGCCTTTTTTGAAATAACTGGCCGGAAAAGTGTAAAACATAATGGATTTGCGGTCATATTTGTAGGTCACATAATCGTCGCCGTCCAAGGTTCTCATGTTGTGATCAATTGTGGCTTGATCCCATGAGTTTGGCGGCGAGCCCAAATATGAGTTTATTTCATTCCAATCAAACTCTGCGTCGCAATTGCCCAAAGCATTCTGATGTTCGTGTTGCAAACCCAAGGCATGGCCAAATTCATGGCGGGCAATGCCAGCCACTTCAGGGTTTGCCATTTGTTCGGGCGTTAAATCCTGAAAGCCGCTGAGCACCAATGATGGCTCTGTGTTTTTTGCATAGCGAACGCTATCCAACCCCACCATGGAATAATAACCCTCATTCAAACCAAACTTCACACGAATCATGCCAGTCGGGTTCTTGCCGCATCCGCGCGGTTTGTTCATTTTCCCAAAATCAAGTTGCAAGCTGGACTTGGGATCATTCCAAGTTGCAGCTGCTGTGGCCACAAATTTGCGAATGTCATTATTGCCGTCCATAAAGCAGACAGTTATTTTACGAACGCTAGATGGCCAAAGCGTGGATTGGCTAAAAACGCCGCGGGTTTTATCCGTTTCCATTGCTTTAAAGAGCTTTGCACGCTGGGCTTGAAATTCTGAATAGGCCTTGTTTTGTTTTCTAGGGTCAGCGTCATGGGCACCTGCTGAGATAACAGAACAACCTAAAGCAAGGAGTGCCGTGGTAGAAATTAAAAGCCGTTTCATCATCTGAATTCTCCGATCAGGTTTCAGCAAAGTTAATCCAAATTTGATTTCAGGCGCAAGTGCCGTGTCACAGAGATGTATTGGCGGTGTGGTTACAAAATGTTGGATTTTGGGAATAAAAAAGGCTGACGAATTACGCGCCAGCCTTTTCTCACATTTCAATCAGCAAAGAATTATGCTGCGTCCATTTCTTCTTCGTCTTCAACCATCGCTTTAAGTTCTTCGCGCGTGACGGTTTTGTCGGAAACTTTGGCTCTCGACACAATGGTATCGACAACCTTTTGTTCAAACAATGGGCCGCGTAATTCCATCAATGCACCAGCGTTCTTGCGATAATAGTCAAACACTTGCTTTTCTTGGCCGGGGAATTGACGCGCACGGCCAATCAAAGCTTGTTGCAATTCTTGGTCGGCGATTTGAACGCCTTCTTTTTCACCGATCGTGCCCAGCACCAATCCAAGACGCACGCGGCGCTCGGAGATTTTCTTGTACTCATCGCGGGCTTTTTCTTCAGTGGTATTTTCGTCAGCAAATGATTTGCCAGCCTTTTGCATCTCATTGCTCAAAGCAGCCCAGATCGAATTGAATTCGGCTTCCACTAATTTTTCTGGAAGTGCAAAATCATATTGCTTATCCATCGCATCAAGAACATCTCGCTTTAATTTCATTGCAGTCATTTGGCTGAACTCACGGTCGAGACCAGACTTGACCATGTCTTTCATCTTCGCGAGGTCTTCAAAACCCAAACGCTTGGCAAATTCTTCGTCAATTTGGTTGGCGACTGGAGATTGTATGCCCTTCACTTTAACAGCAAAAACAGCGTCTTTGCCTGCCAAGTTTGCAGCGCCATATTCCGCAGGGAATGTTACTTTCACAGTCACGTCATCGCCAACTTTTGAACTGAGCAGTTGGTCTTCAAAACCTGGAATGAATTGGTTTGATCCCAATTCCAACGGAATGTCATCGCCTTTGCCACCGTCAAATTCAACGCCATCAATTGAACCCACAAAATCAATCGTAACTTTGTCGTTCTTTCGCGCTCTTTCGCCTTCTTTGGCATCTTCAAAATTTTTGTATTGGTCAGCCAAACGCATCATGGCTTCATCAATATGAGTGTCAGTGTGTCCAACCACATGCTTGTTCAATTCAAGACCTGTGAAATCTTTCACTTCGAAATCAGGGATCACCTCAGCTGCCAAAGTGAAAGACAGATCAGCTTTTCCGTCCATAACGTCGTTCACTTCTTTTTCGTCTTCAGGAAGCTTCACTTCGGGTTGATAGGCTGGCTTCAAATTACGATCAGCAAACACTTTGCGCGAATGATCATCTACAGTTGTTTGAATGACTTCGGCCATAACGGATTTGCCGTACATGTTTTTAAGATGAGCCACTGGAACTTTGCCCGGGCGAAAGCCCTTGATCTGGGCTTTGCCAGCCATGTCCTGCAGTTTCGCATCCATTTCTTTCGAAAGTTCAGCGGCGTTCACCACCACTTTAAACTCGCGCTTCAGGCCAGAATTCAATGTTTCAGTCACTTGCATAATATGTTCTCTACTTTCAGTTAGGGCCATTCCGGGCATGTTGGATACAAGGCCGGGCATGGTGCGGGCGGAGGGACTTGAACCCCCACGAGTTACCCCACAGGAACCTAAATCCTGCGTGTCTGCCAATTTCACCACGCCCGCATCATGTCCGGCCTTGGGCCACAGGGCATTTCAGTGCGCCGCCTATAGCAGAGGGTTTTAGCAGATGAAAGCAGAGATTTCTCGAGATACAATTATGGTTTCAACTGCAGCTGGCTGCACCTAGTATTGGCCCATTAGAGCCACGCTGCAAAATAACAGCACAGCCACCTCCGCCATTCGGAACGCTAATGTTCACCGGGTTGCCGCTCCAACTGCCAATACTGCGTAAGCCGGACACCACATGACGATAAGTTACGCTTTTGCCACGGTTTTCACCCCGTTGGATCGCGACTGTCGCGCTGTTTGAATATGTGACCAGATATAAATTGGCCGAGCCGCTGCCCGAGCCTGCACTCACCGAAATTGATCCGCCGTTGTTTTTAACACTCACCGAAACTGGCAGCCCACCGTTTTGTCCGCCAAGGCCACTGCTCCTGCCGTTTACGACAAACTGAGGTGTAAATACCCCTGCTCCAATTGTGCGGTTGTAAGTTTCTTGGCGATTGGTCGCCGATTTGCTGGAGAATGTATCCTTCCAACCCAGATAATCCCAATAATCCACGTGCCATGCCAAGGTGATAACACCACCACTATTGGTCAGGCTGCCTAAGGTGCGGTCAGCTGGCGGGCAGTCCGAACAGCCTTGGCTGGTAAACAACTCAACCACACCCTTCGCTGGGCCACCAGCAAGAGCTGATGTCGCTAGAAGTGGTGTAAAGGCACATAGGGCAAGCGCAAATAATTTGTTCATGGTGTTCTCCTCAATCCGCTATTTGTATAAGCGCAGAGGAACTACAACTCGAAGTCACTTTCTGTTGAGGTGTGCGTGCAGTTAAGCGCGACTTTTTTCCAATGGACTAAATCGGTCAATAGAGGGCATTACAGGTGAATGCCGTTTCTTTCCAAAATAATTGGTTAACCGTTTTTCAACCAAAAGATAAAGTAAAATGCCAACAGACAAAGCCGCAAAAAGCGCCAGAACCGTAAACGTCCAAGGCGGCAACTGGTTTCCAACTACCTTTGCCCAAATCTTTGCAGCAGGACGCAAAACAAAGGGGTGAATGAGATACAAGCTGTATGAAGCGTCCCCGACCAGCAATCCTGCCCGCCAAATCGATTGGGTGGAATTCACTTGTGGCCCTAATGCACCAGCCACAAACAGCGCAAACATTGGAACCATGGCCACAACTCGGTTGATAATGTGGTCCTCAGGCATGGCATTCAATATGGTGCTGAAATTACCGACCAGCAGAATACCAACGAGCGCAATGCCGCTTAAGAGAATTGATTGTGTAAAATTTACACGGAAACCTCTTCGGTAAGCCACGGCGATCAACATGCCCAAAATGAAATTCAAGATAATCGGATCAGCCCAAAAGTTGAGAGCGATTGAATGGAATGGGCTAATTTTGGCGAATAATCCCGCAGACTGCAAAACTGACATTCCAGCTAAAAATGCAATTCCCAAAATCAGACCACGCGTTCTACTGAAAAACAATGTAATCGTAAAAATCACATAGAACATCATTTCAAGGTTCAACGTCCAACCAAGATTGGCAATTGGTCTAACCAGCCCATTTATGCGCGCCATCGGCCAAAAAAGATAAGATGCGGCGAAATAGACGGGGTCTAGAACCGACACATTTAACATTGAAGGTGAAATGATAATGCCAACCACAGCAACCGTGGTCACCAACCAATAGAGCGGAACGATCCGTGCAAGGCGGCGTTTCATAAAGTCTAACGGTGCGCCAGGTTTGCCAAAACTGTTCCAACTGGTCGTCACCATAATGAAGCCACTGATGATGAAAAACAGAGGAACGCCAAACGCCCCTACCCAAAAGTCATAAGCGCATGTTTGGCCAACATCAGCGCAAATGTTGGTGGTTTCGATACCGTCATGATAAAAAACTACAGCCAATGCGGCAACGGCGCGCAGAATTTGTATGTTAGGCAGTTTCAACATGATACAGTCTCAGCTTGGATAGCTCTGGGCTGCAACTTTTAAGCCATGAATAGTTAAGGAAACATCACATGATAATGCCAATTTGGGAAAACGTTGAGGCTAAGACTCGTGTCTAAAAAGCAAGCTTTGATTGTTTGGGGTGGTTGGGATGGTCATACACCTGATCGCTCAGCGGCAGTTGTTCGCGAGATATTGGAGGCCCACGATTTTGATGTGCGGGTCGAAAATTCCACCACCGCTTATCTCGATCCTGCGATTCACAAGCTTAGTCTGATCGTGCCGATGGTCACTATGTCCACGATTGCCAAAGAGGAAGTCGAGAACCTCTGCGCTGCTGTCAAAGGCGGCGTTGGCTTTGGTGGATTTCACGGATTGATGTGTGACTCATTTCGCAATGAAGTTGAATATCAATTCATGACAGGCGGGCAATGGGTTTCGCATCCTGGAAACATTAT
>JAYTUV010000062.1:0-6766 GCA_043744395.1 Aestuariivirga sp. | reverse complement strand
ACGGTGGCCTACCTCAATTTACTGGAGAATATCTGGTGGTAAAATATCGAGATCGGTTTCCTGCGGAGATAGTCGCATTAGCGCAGAAACGACTGATTGAATACAAAATAGATTTGCCAAATTAAACCCGTCACCCCGACGAAAGTCGGGGTCTAGGGGCAACCAGTTCATGCGTTCGGCACAACCAATTGTAGGAAGTCTAGATCCCGACTTTCGTCGGGATGACGAAATGAGTGTTGGTTGGAGGGCACAGCGAACTCTAACGCATCAACCGCGCGATCAAGCTTGACGTATCCCATCTTCCCCCACCCAACTTCTGCACTTCCGAATAAAACTGATCAACCAATGCTGTGACGGGCAAGTGCGATTTGTTTTTGCGGGCTTCGTCGAGGCAAATGCCTAAATCTTTGCGCATCCAATCTGCTGCAAAACCGAAATCGAATTTTCCGGCGATCATTGTCTTGTGGCGGTTTTCCATTTGCCATGAACCAGCAGCGCCTTTGGAGATGACTTCGACCACCTGCTCCATGTCGAGCCCAGCTTTCATGCCGAACTGAATGGATTCGGCCAAACCTTGCACCAATCCGGCAATGGCGATTTGGTTGCACATTTTGGCGAGTTGGCCAGAGCCTGCTTCGCCCAAACGTTTACACATTTTCGCATAGTTCATAATCAGTGGTTCGGCCTTGGCATAGTCAGTTTCATCGCCGCCACACATCACGGTGAGTTGGCCATTCTCAGCACCTGCCTGCCCGCCTGAAACGGGCGCATCGACAAAGCCAAGCCCACGCTTTTTTGCCTCGACGTAAAGCTCCCTCGCCACGTTGGCTGAAGCCGTTGTATGATCAACAAAAATTGAACCGGGCTTCATGGATTGAAATGCGCCGTTTGCACCGAGTGTCACTTCACGCAAATCATCGTCATTGCCAACGCAGGCGAAAACAAAATCCGCGTCCATTGCGGCAACGGCCGGCGTTGCGGCCACTGTGCCTTTATCTTTGGCAATCCAGTTTTCGGCCTTCTGCGATGTGCGGTTGTAAACCGTCATGGCCGCACCAGTTTTTCGCCGCAAGTGGCCCGCCATTGGAAAACCCATTACGCCCAAACCGATCCATGCTGTTTTCAAAACCATCCGCAACTCCTGCTTTTGGGCTTCCTAATCGATGCACACGATAATTACCAGAATCTCTTGCGCAAGTGGGCGCGACATTGGATAATGAAATTTGGAGATTTGATTTGTCGATTGAGCGCCGCAATTTTCCGCAGTTCTTTATCACTGCGCCAACGCCCTGCCCCTACTTGCCTGGCAAGTTTGAACGCAAGGTGTTTACGCATTTGGTGGGAACGGATTCGCGCAGCCTAAACACCATGCTTTCGCAAGGCGGCTTTCGGCGTAGCCAGAACATTGCATACAGGCCAGCCTGCGATCATTGCCAAGCCTGCACATCAACGCGGGTTTTGGCGAAAGAATTTGAGTTGACCAAAAGTTGGAAGCGCGTGCTCCGCAAAAATTCAGACTTAGTGGCAACCGTTGTAAAAGCCCAAGTGACCAGCGAGCATTATTCATTGTTCCGTGGCTACATCGATACGCGCCATTCTGAAGGCGGCATGGCCGATATGTCGGTTTTAGATTTTGCTGCGATGGTGGATGATACAGTTGCCGAAAGTCGGTTGGTTGAATACCGCTTCGATAAAAATTCAGAAAATGCCGGTGAGTTGGCTTGCTCTGTTCTGATGGATTTGTTGGGTGACGGCATTTCGCTGATCTACAGTTTTTATGAGCCCAGTTATGAAAGCCGCAGCTTGGGAACATTGATGGTTCTTGACGCCGTTCAACGTGCGCAGAGGCTGGGGTTACCTCATGTCTATTTGGGCTATTTTGTTCGTGGCTCGCAAAAAATGGAATATAAGTCGCGGTTCCATCCGCAAGAGCGCTTAAGTGTTGATGGTTGGCAAGCCGTTGCAAAATAGTTTTAGAACTACCTTTGGTTGCTCTCAATATTTGCCGTGCGTTTTTTAAGTGGTTGACAGGTTCACTAATCACCCGCACTAACTACAGAAAAGTGTAAGGCGTTCATGCGTGCTCTAGGCATCAAAAATCCGTTGGGAATCACAAATTTAGTCACCAGTTTGGTTGCTGAACTCAAGACCAATGGATATTCGGTTTCGGTCAACAGTAATATGAAAAAGCTGGACGAAACGAAGCTGGCGTTGCGCGGTTATCGGGTTGGGCCGATGCATGATCCTCAGGTTTGCAACTTTGACGGAGAGCGTGCATTTTGGATGCAGTTAGAGGACGAAACCGGAAATCCGGTTGGTCTGCAAGCTTTTCGCTTTGATCGCATAGACACTAACCTGGCTGACTGGCTTCCAAACTATATGATTGGCGTTTACATGCGCCGAGAAGAACTCATGGTGCCCAGCCATTCAAACGCGCCCATGGGCAGTGTTGCTGAAAACCTTCGCGGAAATCTGGTTTATCATGGTGAGCTTTGGCTGGATAAACATGTGAAAGCCCGCAATGTGTTTGATAGTTTCACCAGGCTCGGTGTTTTTCTGTCAGTGATTAAATGGAACCCCGATGCTGTTTGGGCATTGACCAGCGAACAAATGGCGAGGCACGGACATTTGGGGAGGATTGGCTATACAACGATTGAACGCGGCATATTGCGCTGGCAATGGGCCTCGCGCGATGTTGATAGCGTTGAATATTTAGCGCTGGTTGACCGTCAAGCCCTGGAAAACATTGTCGATGAGATGCTGTCTAGAACAGTGGAATATCAACGGGCGCCAGCACACAGTTGATCATAACATGGTTCGATTTTGCGGATTTGCTCAGCTTTGGAAAAATAATGCGTTGATAGCCAATCCAATGAATATTGCCATCAGGCTTTACCATTGACGCGAGCACCTGATCATAGATCGGCCGATTTTCATTTAAAGCTCGGAAATAGGCCTTGGAAACCGACTTGTCATAGCTATGTCCGGTCTGACAAGGATAGGATGTATGCGTGTCGCCCCAAATTTCCGCCATGAGAGATTTTTTGCCAATCGACTCTACGTCGACTTTTCCATAATCTGTATCAACATGGCACACGATGGCTTTTTCTTGGTCTGGTTCACCCGTTTTCAACAGATCAACCAGTTCATCAGAAATCCTTGTGGTCGATCCAAAAAAGTCACGGGTATAGACACGCGCTGAAAGCCGCACATCACTCTTGCACACCAATTGATCAATGCGTTTTTTCGCAGCCTTCGATGTTTGGTAGGTTTCTTCAAACCACCCGGCATTAAAAAACTTAAGTTCAAATGGCCCCTGAAATGCGCTGATCCACTCGCTCACAAAATATAAGCAAGACCAATTGGCCACCGCCATGTACCATGTGATCGAGATACCCTGTGGAGCCAATTCAATTTTGACGTGGTTCTTCTGCTGCAACAAACTGCGCTCGGAACACGGGTTGCCATGCTCATCTAACGGGCGAGGAACCATGCGTCCGTCGCACACCCAAAACTCTTGTGCCTTCATTCTAAAGTGTGCCTCGTATCGTTCAAAAGTTTGAGCGATAGAACATTGATACAGACAAATTGCAAATAAGTGGTAAATCTTCACTTACATTCAAATTTAGTTCCTGCAACTCTAGATCATTAAAATATCCACTTGGTTCAGTTCAGAGACAACCAGAACGGACGGATTCCCGCTGACGCTCTTTTTTGGCAAGACCAAGCGATGATAAGGAACCCAGAACAACACGTTGTCTGGCATTCGCATTGCAGCCAAAACATGATCATAGCGCGGCTTGCCCGTGTTCAAAACTTCGCGGTAAGCTTCACTGACAACTTGTCCATATTGGCTGGTCGCTTGACAGGGGAATGAAGATGGAAACGGTCCCCAGACTTGGTTGATGACAGATTTTACACCAATTTTCTGAACTGTGAATTGTTCGGTGTTGTCTTCAAACGAACATTCAATGGCATATTCATCAGCCGTTGACGGTGCTTTGATGCATTCGGAGATCAGGCTCGGGAGAGGTTTTTCATTAAGCTCAAACTGTCTCACCATGGTTTTCGCGGTGAAGTGTCGGTCGCCTCTGGAGATCACATCCTCAAGTCGCCGAGCTGCGGATTCGTGGCTGCGGTGGAATTCTTCGAACCACCCCGACGCATAAAAACGCAGGATGATAGGCAGTTTCGCCGTTTCCAGCCATTCGCGTGTTGAAAACAAAGACGCATAGCAAGGCGATTGCACATGCCACTTGACTTCGGTGCCAAGGTTGCCCGTGGTTAAGCGGACGAGGCCATCATCAAATTTCTTTTTTCATCTGCAGCAGACACAACGGCAGCATCATTGAGCGCATTAGCAATTTTTCCGGTTTCTACCCAGTATCTCTGACCGTGCATGTCAAGCCGCCTTGATCGCCGAAGTTTAGCAAAACTGAATGTTGGCTGTACCGCTGCCCCAGCGTATGCCCAAGCAACACACAACGCAAAACAACGTTGCCTCTATCTCCGCATACAGGATCAACACCGTCGCCCAGTCAACCAGTTCAACACAATTTAGCGAATAAACCCTTTACGGCTGCAATCGCATTCAACTGAAACGGTTGTTCTTTGGGAAGCCTTTTGGTGGCAATCTTCCGGCTTGGGCGCGTTCACCAATCCATTCGGCAAGCTCTGTCACCGTCCAGTTACGTCCCGAACTATCAAGCCATGTGAGGCCTTCTTTGAGGTTGAACGATGCTGCATCCGACAATCCGCCATCTTTGAACTTCTGTAAGCGAACGCCTTTGCCACGCGACATTTCGGGGAGCTCAGCAGATTTGAAGATCAGCAGTTTGCGGTTATCGCCCACTGTCGCCACATGGTCAGCGTTCGCCAGATATGGTGCACAGACCAAGGCTTCGACTGGCGTTTTGACGTTCAGCACTTGTTTTCCTTTGCGCGTGTTGGCGAGGCATTCATCTTCGGCTACCACAAAGCCGTCACCATCGGTTGAGGCCAGCAGGCGCTTGGCTCCGGCTTGATACAGAAAGAGCGCCACGATGGAATCTGCAGCATCGATTTCCGCGAGCAATCGAACGGGTTCTCCATTACCACGGCCCCCCGGCAGCTTACTGGCATCAAGGGTGAAGAATTTTCCTGAGGACGAAAACAGCATTATTTTATCGGTGGTCTGCGCTTTGACCACGAACTTTTCCTTGTCGCCGTCTTTATAAGTCAGCGTGGAAGCATCCTCCACATGGCCTTTCATGGCGCGGATCCAACCCTTCTCGGAACAGACGACGGTGACGGGTTCTTTCTCGATCATGGCCTCATCGAGATCAACATCGATGGTTGGGGCTTCGGCAAAATCAGTGCGGCGTGCGCCCAATTTGGTTTTTTTCGAGAAGGTTTCTTTGATTGATTTGACTTCGGTGGAAACCACGTCCCACTGCGCGTCATCCGATTTGAGCAGCTTGTTGAGGTCGCCCTGCTCTGCCGTCAGCTTGTCATGCTCGGTGCGGATTTCCATTTCCTCAAGCTTGCGCAAAGCCCGAAGGCGCATGTTGAGAATGGCTTCGGCTTGAACATCAGTCAGCTTGAAGCGCTTCATCAATGAAGGCTTTGGCTCGTCTTCCTCGCGGATGATGCGGATAACCTCATCGAGGTTCAGATAGGCAATCAGATAACCGCCGAGGATTTCCAAACGCCGCGCAATTTCCGCCAAGCGAAAAGCCGATTTGCGTTGCAGAACTTCCTTGCGGTGATCCAGCCATTCGCGGATCACATCCCGCAGAGACATAACGCGCGGAACTTTGCCTTTGCTCAGCACGTTCATATTCAGCGGAATGCGGGCTTCAAGCTCAGTGTTGCGGAACATTTGCTCCATCAACACTTCAGGATCAATGTTGCGGGTTTTGGGCTCCAACACCACGCGCACATCTTCCGCCGACTCGTCGCGCACATCGCCCAGAAGTGTCAGCTTTTTGTCGTTGAGCAACTCCGCCATTTTCTCAATGAGGCGACTTTTTTGCACTAGGTATGGAATTTCTGTGATGACAATTTGCCATGCGCCTTTGGGCAGCTCTTCTTTTTCCCACCGCGCACGCACGCTGAAACTGCCACGCCCTGTTGTATAGGCCTGCACAATTTCTTCGCGCTTGTTAATAATAATGCCGCCCGTTGGAAAATCAGGGCCAACGACAAACTGAGTTAGTTTCTCGACACTCGCATTTGGAGTCTTGATCAAATAAAGCGCTGCGTCACAAATCTCGGCAGCGTTATGCGGCGGGATGGAAGTGGCCATGCCCACAGCAATGCCGGTTGACCCATTGGCCAGCAGATTAGGGAATGCGCCGGGCAGCACCACAGGTTCCGTAACCGTGCCATCATAATTGGGACGGAAATCGACCGTATCATCTTCCAAATCTTGCAGCAGCAGACGGGCCACCTCGGTCATGCGCGCTTCGGTGTAGCGATAAGCGGCGGCACTATCGCCGTCGATATTGCCAAAATTCCCTTGGCCATCAACCAGCGGGTAGCGCGCGCTGAAATCTTGAGCGAGGCGCACCAGTGCATCATAAATCGATTGATCACCATGCGGATGGAAAGAGCCCATCACATCACCCACAATCTTGGCGCATTTTTTAAATGCGGTGTTGGGGTCGAGTTTCAAAATCCGCATCACATGCAGCAAGCGGCGGTGCACGGGCTTCAAACCATCGCGCACATCGGGAAGAGCGCGGTGCATAATGGTGGATAAAGCATAGGCAAGATAACGCTGTTC
>JAYTUV010000061.1:0-25745 GCA_043744395.1 Aestuariivirga sp. | reverse complement strand
GATATGAAGACAATAATATCAGATTTTTTTGAATTGAGGAACATGGGGCTAAAACGGCAAACGTCAATCGATAGTTAAATGCACTGTCACCGTAACCCGTAATCGGTAATCTGTCACCGTAATCACCGTAAACTCACCGTAATTTGTAATCTAAAATGAGATCGGCTCGTTTTCTTATTTTGGTAGCTCGTCCCAAACTGCACCTACTCCCGTCATGTAATGTTCTTGCAGGACAACTCCGATTGCATATTCCGGAATTTCATAATGAACTGCAAGTGACGTTTGCGTTTGTTTGTTTGCTTTTAATAACTCAATGTCATTTTTTCGCATGGGATAAGGATAAAGTATTTCTCTTGCTGCAAACTCTGCCAGCCACTCTGAATCAACATCATTGCTTTTTTGATTTCCATCATTTTTAGTAGGTATTTTTGTGGCAATTAAGTGTTGAATAGTTGAATGTCCGTCTGGGCTAAAATCTTCCGGTTCATCAATTACAAGGTGGCAAAGTTCTTTTGCTGCAATGTATCGTTTCCAGTCATCAGATTGATCTTTGCGAATGTAGATTTTTGCCGTTTTATTACCGTACCGTTCCAACATACCTCTAGTGAACTCTGCCGCGAAGGCTACATCTAATTTCTCAATTTCGGTGAACCCATACATGTCTTTTACAACATATTGGAGATCTTCAATAGAAACAGGGATTCGGTCACTAGCAAGGCACATCATTTTTTGATGTTCTTGTATTTGCCGAACTTTCTGCAACACCACTTTCAAGCGGTCAAATGTGATCATCTAAATCGGCTCGACAAAAAAATACCCCAGCGCACGCGCTGGGGCTCGATTAATTAGCTTTGCGTAATGGAGCGTTAGCTGCGACTATCCTTAAAGTCAAGGACAGCAAACTCCCCGCGTTCAACCGCAGCATAAAGTGCAACCACTTCCTGGCATACTTGTTCTTCTGCCGCTTCCTCAAGATTGCGTAGGTAAAACTTAACATCTACCAAACCGTCGTCCTGAACCTTTTTAGCAAAAAGCTCAGCGAGCTTATCGCAATGTGTTTTTTCCATGGCCCGCCTCCTTTCAATTAAAAATGGATTAAATGCACCATTGCATCTTTCCAGACAAACAAAAAAGGTACGACTCGAGCCATGTCATGCCTTTCCCCAACACAATAACCAGATGTTATTGTCAAAACGATGTCATCCACAATAAGTTCCACAAACTTACTTTTGGTTTGTAAACATATACTTAAGTTATCAAATCAATTTTTTTCTACTTGAATATGCTATTTAAATAACGATTCTCATAACTTATTCAAGGTCAAGACTTGACTTTTCATGGTTTTATGTACCACCAACTCCACCGCCTGACATTGCGTCTTAAATCGAGATGAGAAAGAGTCAACTCAATATTTCGCCAGCCTTAATTTTACTAGCATCTTTCAATCGTAAAATAAGTTTCCTGTAAGAAATGTGACACCAACTACCAAGTCGACCGTACAGCGGTAATTTAAATTCCTAAAAAATTAAACCTAGTCAATTTCAAAGTATCGAGTGACGCTGCATTGATCCAAAAATATTATCAATACAACCAGTTACTTGCGCTATATTTATCTAATCCACCCACGACCAACGTCGTCTTCATGATGGGCTCAAGACTGTTGTTGAAAATGGGGAGATCCAGAATGGTGGCCCATGTGTGGAGTATGACGAGGGATAGCAGGTTCACCGTACGCTTGTCAAGTTAAAAATCCTAGATAGTGTAAAAAAATCTTAACCTATTGTATCTCCGTTCAAACTTGCTGTCCACCCTCAACTCCAATCCACAACCTTCAACTCATCACCAATATGCCCAAATGCTCTATCCCTCGAAACCAAAACAGCACCCAGAGAAACCGCGTGGGCGGCGATCATCATGTCCAATGCGCTCAACCCTATGCCGCGCGCTCTGCACGTAGCTTTGAGTGTTCCATAGGTTTCGGCGGTTTCATCTGTCCAAGGCAGCACGGCTACGGTTTGCAAGAATCCCCTGATCGTTTTCATAAGCACCGGAAAATTGCCGCGTTTGGCTAGACCATAAAGTAGCTCGCCCTTGGTCACCGCTGAGATTGCAACCTGTTCAGCCGCTAAATCTCCAAGCCGCTTAAGCACCAACCCATCATCGCGCCGCATAATGTGGCTTGCAATATTCGTATCGAGCAGATGCAATATCATTCTTTGTAACCTTCAAATGGGTCACGATCAGTAAAATCGAGGTCACGGTCTTCGGGTGTTAAGAAATCAGCCGGAAAATCGGTTTTTTCTAACAGTGCGAAAAAAGCATCCCATGATTTATGGCGTTTTGACAGCACAACATCGCCCGTCACGGGGTCGCGCCGGATCGAAACTTCTTTGCCTTCAAAGCGAAATTCCTTGGGCAGCCGAACGGCCTGGCTGCGGCCGGTGATAAATAATTTGGCGGTTTGGGTCATGATAAAACCTCGTCAATTGATATGTACCATGATATATATCATTTATTGATACATATCAAGATATGTATCACCCCAAAACGCAAAAGACCGGATGTATCCATCCGGCCAGACTGCTGACAAACCCGTCGATTTTTCGGCGGGTTTTTCTTTTGAATGAGTTTTTTGGTGTTGGTGGACGGGTGCGAAGTGGGTTGCCCCTCACGCAGTGGCCATTTGGCGCTGGCGGGTGACGAGATTGGCGATCTTCTTGATATTTTGGGCGGCTGCGGCCATCAAACATTGAAACTTGACCTTGGCTAGACTTCGGAAGCGCGCATATCTGTGACCGTGAAGTTCCTTGGCATCTGCAAATGAGCGTTCGACAGTTTCCTTGCGGCGTTTGTAGATGGCCTTGCCCCAAGGCGTCAGACGATGAGCATCGGTGCGTTCGCGGGCATCTTGCCAGACATGGCGGGTGATGGTGCGTTGGGCGTTTTTATTGTTGGTGCAAGTTGCCAAGAGCGGACAGGTTCTGCAAATGGCAGGGTCACTCTTGTAGTGGCGGTATCCGCTGCGGTCAGTTGTGGCATAAGTGATCAACTGATCATTGGGGCAGCGGTACACATCGGCGTTGTGATCATAAATGAACTTGCTCTTGCGCATCAGTCCCTCCGGCGGAGGTGTGGGTGTACGGTAGCCTGTGACACCGAGAATGCCGCGTTCCTCAAGGCCGCGAGCAATGGCTGCTGTGGCATAGCCTGCATCAAGGCCGACTGATGTGACATCAAAACCAAATCGCTGACGCTGCCGGTCAAGCCTGGTCAGGTAGGGAATGCTGTCATGGACATTGGCGGGTGTTGTGTAACTGTCGGTGATGATGCTGTGCAAACCGTCAACACTGCGGTGATCCAGGTAGAAGAAGCCTTTGGGCTTGCCGTCACGCACCATGTAGCCCGCATCCGGATCAACCCGCGAGACCTTGGTTTGCTTGACTTCGGGCTCACGGGTCTTCTCTTTCATCGGCTTCTTGCCGTGAACCTCGCGGTCATCATTGATGGCTTGATCGAGAGCATCCCAATAGTCCGAGCGTGACTTGGCAAGCTCAGCCAGGTCATATTTGTTCTTGTTGGCAGAAGCCTTGAGGTGAGTGGAGTCGGTGTAAATCACGCGGCCTTCGATCAAACCATGGCTCATGGCCTGTTCGACAATCTTGTCGAAGATTGTTTGTGCGATATCCGTGCCGTTGAAGCGGCGCTTGCGGTTCTGTGACAAAGTCGAGGCGTCAAACACGTTGTCCGTCAGCTTCAGCCGCAGAAACCAGCGATAAGCAACATTGACCCTGATCTCCTCGATCAGCCGCCGCTCCGAGCGGATGCCAAACAGGTAACCCACGAACAACGCCTTGAACATAAGTGTTGGATCAAGCGCAGGCCTTCCATTGTCGGAACAGTAATAAGGAGCCGCAAGTTCATGGATAAACGAAAAATCCACCACCGCATCTATCCGGCGCAGCAAATGGTCATTCGGCACAAGCTCTTCAACGGTGACAATCTCAAGGGCGGTTTGTTCGGCGCTGGGTGATTTGAGCATCCCACTTTGAATCACAAACCTCCAGCTTACGCCAGAGGTTTGTCAGCAGTCTGGGCCGCCCAAATAGGGCGGCTTTTTTGGCTTTAGTCACCCGCGCCAACGTCGTTTTCCTGATGGGCTCAAAACTATTGTTGGAAGGGGGTTATCCAGAAGTGGTGACCCAGTTGTGGAGTATGACGAGGAATAGTAGGTTCACCGTACGCTGTCAAGAACTATTTCCATTTGTAGGAATTATTTTTTAAACTGTTGAATCTACTTGCCCTTCCAGACAGGTTTTCTTTTTTCAGCAAAAGCCTTCGCGCCTTCCTTTTGATCGTCCGAAGAATAAAGCACATCCACAGTTTTGAGCTTGCGCTTTGTTACCATCTCAAAAGCCTCTGCCACGGTCAGGTGCGCCGTGTCTCTGGCGATTTCTTTGATCGCGGCAAAGACCAATGGCGGGCCATCGGCCAATTGCTGGGCCAATGCACGGGCGCGGGGCATGAGTTGATCAGCAGCCACGATTTCATTGATGAGGCCCCATTGTTTTGCTTCGGCGGTATTAATGCGGCGGCCCGTGAATAAAAGATCCATCGCCACATGATAGGGAATGCGGCGCGGAAGTTTGATTGACGCAGCATCGGCCACTGTGCCGGAATTGATTTCGGGCAGGGCAAAGGTTGCGTGTTCTGCGGCGATGATCAAATCGCAGGAAATCATTATCTCAAAACCACCACCAAACGCCAATCCATTGACTGCGCAGATCACGGGCTTGTTCAGTCCCTTCAATTGTTGAAGTCCGCCAAAGCCACCCACGCCATAATCTGAATCTGGCGCTTCGCCAGCGGCGGCCGCCTTCAAATCCCAACCAGGACAAAAGAATTTGTCGCCCGTCGAGGTGAGGATAGCCACACGAAGTTCTGGATCATCGCGGAAGTTCGCAAACACCTCACCCATGATGCGCGATGTGGCAGCATCAATGGCATTGGCCTTTGGACGGTCGATGGTGACTTCAAGAATGGCACCATTGCGAGTGGTTTTGATGGGGGTGGTCATTTGGGGTTCCTCATTTTTATCAACGCATCCGCAGCAACAGCGCCATTAGGCAAAACGAAGAGTGGGTTCACGTCCAACTCTTCGATCAAGCCATCGTGCGCTGCTGCAAACGCGGCGATGGATTCTATAGCTTTGATGACGGCTTGCTGGTCACCTGATTTGCCGCGAAAGCCTTCGACGAGTTTCCAAATACGAAGCTTGTTCAGTGTACGGATGATTTCCTCGCGCGAGGTGGGGAGCAGAAGTGTAACCGAGTCTTTCAAAAGTTCCGTCAATATTCCGCCCGCGCCGATAACAAGAGCCAATCCAAATTGTGGATCATGCTTCAAACCCACGATCAATTCTGCCACAGATCCTTCAACCATTTTTTCAATCAGAAGTTCAGGCGCAAGCTTTGCCATTCTATCAGCCACGGCTTTCACTTCATCAGCATTTTTTATGTTGATTGCAACACCGCCCACTTCAGTTTTGTGGGCAATCGCTGCAGACGAAACTTTGACGACGACGGGATATCCAAGAGTCTCTGCCGCTTGTACGGCATGCTCTGGTTTACAAATCATGCCTTGCGGAATTTGAAGGCCAAACTTTTGCAACAACAGTTTCCCCTCATATTCCGTCATCACCCCCCCAGCCGGCATCACCCCGCCGACGCGGGGAAGACGGGGCATGGGCAGGGGTTCACTTCGCGCCCAATTTTGGCCGATGAAAGCCGCTGCCTCAAACGCGGTCAAACAATCATCCAGCCCCATCATCGGGGCCATGCCATTGGCCGCAATGTCAGTGGCTAAATCCAAAGGCATTGATTCATGTAAGCTGGCCACGATAACAGCGCGGGCCTTGTTGGCTTCGGTCGCGCGGAGGTAAGCCCTAGCCGTTTTCCACCAGGCGGCGGGGTTCATATGATCATGAGTCGGCACATCCAAAATCAACATGCCCACATCAAAGCCGCCGCTGAGAACGGCAGTGAAAGTGTTTTCCAGCTTCTGCTCATCACCCCAGATGAAGGTGTGATAATCTAATGGGTTGTCGATCGAAACGAACTCATTCAGTGTGGCAGAAACTTTCGGTTTTGTTTTTGCGTCGAAGGGCGGGAAGGAAACATTTTTGACCATTGCCATGTCGGCAATCAAGGCCGCTTCGCCGCCGGAACAACTCATCGACACAAGGCGCGAGTCATTTATCGGGCCGCCGTGATGCAAGAATTTCAATGTCTCCGCAAAAGCAGAAACCGAAGTCATACGAGCGATGCCATAACGCTCAAACAGCGCGTCGTATAAGGTGTCAGCACCAGCGAGTGACGAAGTGTGGCTCATCGTTACTTTAGCGCCTTGCTCAGAGCGACCCGTTTTTAGCGCGATGATTGGCTTTTTGTTTTTGCGGGCTAGAGCTGCTGCTGCCGCGAAACTTTCGATATTTTTCAGACCTTCGATATGAAGGCCGATGGCTGTGATGCGCGGATCGTTCGCAAGTTCCTCCAACATGCGGGCCATATCAACGTCGGCCTGATTTCCGATGGCAAACACGCATGCCAGCGGCAGGGCACGCTTGCTCATGGCGAAGTTGCAGGCAATGTTTCCAGACTGGGTGATGATGGCAACGCCAGACTCGCGGATTTCAATGCCATGTTCATCGGGCCATAACGCGGCGCGACTGAGGCCATTGACGAAACCATAGCAATTGGGGCCTAGCAGGGGCATGCCATTTGCGGCTTTCAGAAGTTCGTCCTGCAATTCTGTTGCACCAGCCTCGGCAAAGCCCGCAGCATAGATCACAGCACCTCCGCAATTTTTATTCGTCAGTGCACGGACGATTTCGACTGTTGGTTCGCGCTTCACAGCGATGAAGGCAGCATCAATGGCACCTTCAATGTCATCGACGGATTTGACCGTACTTATGCCGCCCAGCTCTTCACGTTTAGGGTTCACCGCCCAAATTTTTCCGGTGAAGCCCAGTTCGCGCGTGCGCGTAATCGCAATTGCACATTCATTGCCGCCGATGAAGGCAATGGATTTTGGGTTTAATAGACGTGAGAGCGTCATCATCCCCCCAGCGGGCGCAGCAACCCGCGAGAAATAATGTGACGCTGGATTTCTGAGGTGCCTTCCCAGATGCGTTCAACGCGAGCGTCACGCCAGATGCGTTCCAACGGCAAATCACTCATCAGTCCCATGCCGCCGTGAATCTGAATGGCTTCGTCTGCGATCATGGCCAGCACTTCGGTGGATTTGAGTTTGGCCATCGACATATCCATTTCGGTGACAGTGCCCTGATCGAATTTCCATGCAGCTTCGCGCGTTAGAAGTTCCGCGGCTTTCAGTTCCATCGCCATATCGGCCAGTTTGAATGAGACACCTTGGAACTTTCCAATTTGTTGGCCGAATTGTTCGCGGTCAACCGCGTATTGCAATGCCAATTCAAGCGCGCGTTCAGACCTGCCTAAACACGTTGAAGCCACTTGCAGGCGGGTGGCGCCCAGCCATGTGTTTGCAACTTCAAAGCCTTTATGGATATCTCCCAAGATTTGAGATTTGTGAATGCGGCATTCATTAAATTCTAAAATTGAATTGGGATAGCCGCGGTGCGAGACGTTTTTATAACCGTCACGAACGGTAAATCCCTTGGTGTCTTTATCGACCAGAAAAGCCGTGATCAATTTTTTTGTGCCGCGCGAGGTTTCTTCTTCGCCCGTTGCCGCAAACAAAACTGTGAAATGCGCTTCCTCGCCATGGCTGATGAAATGTTTGACACCATTGATTACAAAATCATCGCCGTCTTGCCTGGCAAAAGTTTTCATGCCGCGCAGGTCTGAACCCACGCCGGGTTCTGTCATGGCCAAGCAATCGGCTTTTTCGCCGCGCACAGCTGGCAGGGTGTAACGTTCGCGTTGTTCGGCGTTGCATGCCATCAAAATATTTGAGGGCCTTCCCACGCACGTCCAATGCAACGCATAATTGGCGCGACCTAATTCTTTTTCATACAGGCACCACGTTAAAGTATCGAGGCCAGCACCGCCCACTTCCTCGGGCATGTTGGCAGCAAACAATCCGGCAGCGATAGCTTTGGCTTTCAATTCATCGCGCAGCTCTGGACGAAGCACGCCCGTTTCTTCAACTTCTTTTTCATGCGGGTATAATTCTGCGGCGACAAAATCTTTCGTCGTTTTGATGATCATTTGTTGTTCGTCGGAGAGAGAAAAATCCATCATGTGTTACTTTATGTGAAATGTTTCGGTGTGGCCATCCACGCCGATGGCTTGGCCGGAAATCATGCGGGCTGCGGGGGAGGCGAGGAAGACGGCCATGGTGGCGATTTCTTCGGGCTCAACAAATCGCGCCACAGATGAACCATTGATGGCTTCTTTTTCGACAACGGCAAATGGCACACCGCGCAGATCAGCCTCGCCCTGGATCACGCGGTTGATGCGGTCTCCGCGCACGGTGCCGGGGCAGATTGCATTTGCAGTCACCTGAAATGGCCCCAACTCAATGGCCAGCGATTTTGTGAGACCGATGACTGCCCATTTGGAGGCTGCATAAGGTGTGCGATTGCCGAAGCCAAAAAGGCCAGCTGTGGAAGAGAGGTTAATGATGCTTCCGGATTTTTGCGCTTTCAAGATTGGCGCGGTGCGGCGGGCACAGAGAAAATATGAGTCAATGCCAACAGCCAAACATTCGCGCCAGTCGGCAAAGTCGATATCGTCAATCGGTGCCGTGGGGCCTTTGATGCCAGCATTGTTGACCATCACATCAAGCCCGCCCAAATCTTCAAGTGCTTCATCAAACCACTCTTCGACTTGCGCTTCGGAGGTCACATCAACATGGGTTGCGCCGATTTCTGGGAATTCATCTCGAAAGGATTCTAAGGCTGCTTCGTTGACATCGCAGATGTGAACGAGGGCTCCTTCATCATAGAAAGCTTTTGCGATGCAGCGGCCAATGCCTGTAGCGGCGGCGGTGATCATGACGCGTTGTTGCATTATACGAATTCTCCTTATTGTCCTCTACCGCTGGCGGGAGAGGACAGGGGCCCATATTGCATTGGCAATATGGGATAGGTGAGGGGCGGTGAGTTGACTTACCCTCACCTTTCCCAAAGCGCTCATGCGCTTCGGGCCCCTGTCCTCTCCCGCTTGAGCGGTAGAGAACGATTCTTTCTTGCCTTCATTTCTCTATCCAACACAAGACCTGCACCAATCTTATGCTTCTTAAACAATTTCATCATATCCACCAAAATCGCATTTCGCTTGGCTTCAATTTGGGCCACGCTGCGGCCTGCGGCTTGGGCGTCGGTGCCTTCGATCAGCCGTGTTTCCAAAGCGTCATTCCACTTTGGAAAGCCGAGATCAGTCCAAGGCAGTGCGAGTGTTGGGTCAAACTGTTTCATAAAATCGCGCATGCCGCCCGGCCCACCGCCCACATGGTAGGTGAGGAAAGAACCCATAAAGGCCCAGCGCATTCCAGCAGAATAAACAATCGAGTCGTCGATATCTCCTGTCGTGCCGATATCTTTATCGAGGATATGCAAAGCCTCGCGCCAAAGGGCTTCTTGCAGGCGGTCGCAGATATAGCCGTCGATTTCTTTTTTGAGACGCAACACTTGCATGCCGATGGATTCAAAATAAACGCCAGCACGATCCATCGCATCATTGGACGTTTGCTTGCCGGGCACCGTTTCGACCAGTGGTAAAAGATAGACCGGATTGAAGGGGTGGCCAATGATCACGCGTTCAGGGTGTTTGCATTCTGATTGCAAATCTGTGGGCAGGAAACCTGAGGACGACGATGAGATGATCACATGGGATTTTGCAATTGCATCAATTTCTTTGAAGAGTTTGATTTTGAGGTCTTTGCGTTCGGGTGCAGCTTCATGAATGAACTGCGCTTTGCTGGCCATGACCGAGAGATCAGTTGTGAAACTCAGCTTTCCCTTTTTCTTTGGCTTGCCCAAAAGCTTTTCCATCGAAGGCCAAGCCACTTTGATTGCGGCTTTGAGTTTGGCTTCTGCGGTCGGTGAAACATCATAGGCGATCACGTCCAAGCCACGGATCAAAAGCCGCGCGGCCCAACCTGCGCCGATGAGGCCCGTTCCGGCGATGCCGACAGTTTTAATTTTGCTCATTTCTTCAATCCTAAAATCGCGCGGCCTTCATCTGGTGTTGCAACTTTGGTTCCGAGAATTTCCACAATCTTGACGGCGCGCTCAACCAGCGTGCCGTTGGAGGCAAACACGCCCTTATCGAGATAGATGTTATCCTCAAGGCCAACGCGCACATGGCCCCCCAGCAACACGGCTTGGGCAACAGCCGGAAATTCGTTGCGGCCAATGCCGAAGGCCGCCCAAATGGCACCCTCAGGCATTTGTGATTTCAAATAAGCCATGGTTTCGGTGTTGAACGGGGCACCCCACGGAATGCCGAGGCAGAGTTGATACAGCGGCGCGCCATCAATCAGGCCTTCCTTCACCATTTGATTGGCGAACCAGAGATTGCCGGAGTCAAAGATTTCCATTTCAGGCTTCACGCCATATGATTGGATCATCTTGGCTTGCTGGCGCAGTTGGGTTGGGGTTTGGATCATGATGGATTGGCCATCGCCAAAATTCAGCGTGCCACAATCCAGCGTGCAGATTTCGGGGCGCAATTCTTTGATGTGGAGCAACCTTGTGGCCGGGCCAACCAGATCAGTGCCTTCGCCCCATTTCATAGGATCTTCGCCATCACCCACCATCAGATCGCCGCCCATGCCAGCGGTCAGATTGATGATCACATTAGTGTTCTTGGCGCGGATGCGTTCCATGACTTCGGCGTAGAGATTTACATCGCGTGTGCCTTTGCCCGTTTTCAAATTGCGGACGTGGCAATGAACAATCGTGGCTCCTGCCGAAGCGGCTTCGAGTGCCGCGTTTGCGATTTGTTCGGGAGTAACCGGAATGGCGGGATGTTTGCCCACAGTGTCGCCTGATCCGGTGACAGCGCAAGTGATGATGACTTTTGATTGCATGGCATTTCTCCTGAAATCCAGAATAGTTGAAGCCAGACAAAATGGCAGGGGGAAAACGCCAGTGGCACCAGATTTTCCGACAGACTGAAACTAGGCGTAGAATGATCAACACAATTCTGTTAAGTTAGCAACTCTAAAGGCGGGGCTCAATTCTACGGAGTGTCTGATGAAAATTAGAATTTTAGCTGTAAGCGGCCTTATTGGCTTCGGAATGATGTTAGGAGCCGCTCAGGCATCCGAACAAACCTTTGCCAAACCCAAAGCTGGGCCTTTTCAGATTGATTGGTGTCTGCAATGGGCTGCCCAATGTGGCAAACCTGCCGCTGATAAATTTTGCCAAACAAAGGGCTTTCTTCAGTCCAATGATTTTGTGCAGGCAGTGGATATCGGCGCTTCGACGCCAACCATTGTCCAAGGCACAGGCCAAGTTTGCAATGCGCCCACGTGTGATGGCTTTACTTATGTGACCTGCGAAAAGCCGGATGCGCCGCCGCCCCCACCTCCCGGTGGCGGTGGTTCTGGTGGAATTGAAAAGACTTACAATAAGCCAAAGCTTGGTGGGTTTCGTGTAAATTATTGCGAAACAAAGGGCGTTGGCTGCGGCCAAGACGCTGCTGATGCGTTCTGTGATGCCAAGGGGTATGACGAGGCAACCGACTTTGATCAATCCTCACCCATTCCGCCGGGCGCAAAGCCGTCGCGGTTTATTGGCAATGGCAAGTTTTGCAAAGGGCCTGGTTGCTTTGCGTTTAATTCTATTACCTGCGAACAGCAGCCTTAAAACAAGTTAAGCGGGGGCATCATGCTCCCGCTTGCCAGTTCCTGATCGCCTCAAGCGGGTAAAGCAGCATAATCACGTTCAAGGTTAGATTGTCTCTGATCACATAGAGCGCAAGAAGCTCCATGGCCAAGGCTGCGCCAAGAGTGATTTTCCACGGTAATTTTGATGCGATGAAAAAGCCGATAATTATGAACCCAATATCGCAGGCCGAGTTGATAATGCTATCGCCGAAATAGTCGAGCGAGATCGTGCCCTCGCGGTAGCGGTTGATAATGAAAGATGAGTTTTCCAAAAGTTCCCAGCCGCCTTCAACAAGCGTTGCGGTGATGAGGCGATTTGCTAGCGACCATTTTCGTAGCAATTGCCACGTAATACCGAAAAAGATAAAGCCATGGATGATGTGTGAAAGTGAATACCAATCTGCAATATGTTGGGAATTATCGGCGCTGTTGACCACTCCTTCCCAAAGCTTGACGTAGCCGCATTTGCAGATGAGCAAACGACCTTGGGAATATTGCAATGCTGCAACCAGAGCAACGATGGCTACGACGGGAAGAAATGGGATGAACCTTTTCATCCCACTTTTTTAGAGCGGGGATCGTTAATACTTAGGCTTCGACACTTGGAATTTCGATCATCTGCACGCCGGCAATTCTCCAGCTACCGTCTTGTTGCTGTTGCAAGGCATAACTTGCTTCATGCCGCGAACCATCTGGGGCTGTTAGAATGACATGCTGGATCGGTCGTCCTGTCGGGTCTATGACAACTTGGCCAAAGCTATATTTGGTATTTTTATAAATTGACCCATAACCCTTCTTCACCATGGCCATGAAGTTTTCGGGATTTTGAAATATTCCTTGAATGAACGGCGCTGCGTATGAGAATGCGGCCTTGCCGTCATCATTTTTGAACGCTTCGAGTTGGCTTGTTATCACCGCTTGGAAAGCGGATTGATCCTTGGGCGAGACAGTTTGCGCACTTGCTGAGGCCAGCAGAAAAACCAACATAAGAGCAGAAATCAGGAATCGGGTCATGATGTGTCCTCGCATTGAATTATGATGTCTTGCTTTTCGTACGCTGGCAAATCACAATTGGTTTAGGAGTAAGGATATGGATCATTCAGTTTTGGAGACAGCCTCAGTTTGGTTGGAGCAAAAGCGGCAGGTGGCTTTGGCCACCGTTATTGAAACTTGGGGGTCAGCGCCGCAACCTGTGGGAAGCCAACTGGTGATTGACGGAGAAGGCAATTTCATGGGTTCGGTTTCAGGTGGCTGCGTGGAAGGTGCTGTTATCACCGATGCTCTAGATGTGATGAAAACAGGCGAGCCTCGGATTTTGGATTTTGGCGTGGCTGACGAGACAGCTTGGAAAGTGGGGCTGGCTTGTGGCGGTAAAATTCGGGTTTATTTGGAGCCGCTTTTGTGAAGACGGAAGTTTTATATGCCATTTTGGACGCGCGAAAAAACCGGCGTTCGGTTGCGGTTATTACGGAATTGGAATCTGGCCTGCAACGTGTTGTGGCACGGGCCGATGCCGTCGAAGCTTTAGAGAAAAGGTTTCGGTTTGACCAATCTGGCGTTGAGAAAAATGAGGCAGGTGAAAGCTTTGTGGCAATTCATAATCCACCATTGCGGCTGGTAATTATTGGCGCAGTGCATATCGCCCAAAGCATTATCCCAATGGCGCAGGCTGCGAACTACGACGTGACGGTGATTGATCCGCGCGGTGCCTTTGCGACGGGTGCGCGGTTTCCCGGCGTTACCTTGATTGAAGATTGGCCGCAGGATGTTTTGCCGAAGCTTGGTCTTGATGCCCGCACGGGTTTTGTGGCGTTGACGCATGATCCAAAGATTGATGATCCGGCATTGGATTTGGCCTTGAAGTCAGAGGTGTTTTATATCGGCGCCTTGGGATCCAAGAAAACTCAAGCCTCCCGCATGGAGCGATTGAAACTTTCTGGTTTTGATGACGCGACATTGGTGCGCATTCATGGGCCAATTGGATTGAGGATTGGCGCAGTGGGTGCGCCTGAGATTGCGATTTCCATTATGGCTGAGATGACTCAATCATTGCGGCTGGGCGGTTGATGAAATTTGGTACGATTGCAGTTGATGAAGCTTTGGGCTGTGTTTTGGCTCACGCTGTCAAGCTTCAGAAGTTTACTTTAAAGAAGGGTAAGACATTATCAAAAGTCGATATTGATTTATTGCGTGCTGAAAATGTGTTGAGCGTTGTCGTCGCCAAGTTGGACAATGAAGATGCGCCGGAAGACGAAGCGGCGCGGCGCGTGTCTCTTGTGATGAGTGGTTCAAACTCTACGGCGCAAGAATCATTTACCGGACGTGCGAATATCTATGCAGAGCGTGCAGGCGTGTTATTGGTTGATGAGGCGCGGTTGCGCGAGATTAATCATCTTCACGAAAGCCTGACCATCGCAACACTGCCCGAATTCGCAAGGGTGGGGCAGCGCGATATGTTGGCTACAGTAAAGATTATTCCATTTGCAACGCCGCGCGTGGTTTTGGAAAAGGCGTTGACCATCGTCGGCGACAAACCACTTGTTTCTGTTTCTGCCTTTAAAGCTTTGCGTGTTGGGTTGATCATAACATGGTTGCCACACACGAAGGATTCGATTGTTGAAAAATCGGAGATTGCCATTCGTGAGAGGGTAAACTCACTGGGAGGCAAGTTATCGCAGGTTATAGTGTGCCCGCATTCGCAGGATGATCTCACAAAAAACCTGCAAGCCTTAAATAATGTCGATCTGATTTTATTGTTGGGAGCGGCAGCCATTGTTGATCGCTCTGATGTTATTCCCGCAGCTCTGGTTGAAGCTGGTGGTGTGGTTAAACATATGGGTATGCCGGTTGATCCGGGAAATTTGTTGATGCTGGGCGAAATGGGAAGTGTACCCGTCGTCGGTGTTCCGTCTTGCGCACGTTCGCCTAAGACCAATGGGTTTGACTGGGTGCTGGAAAGATTGATGGCGGGGTTGAATGTTACGCCGAGCGATCTAATGGATATGGGGGCAGGTGGGTTGCTGGCTGAAATCAAATCGCGCCCGCAACCCCGCGAAGGAAAAACGTCATTGATGGCTGCGCCAAGGATTGCGGCTGTGGTTTTGGCGGCGGGGCTTTCGAGCCGCATGGGATCAAATAAATTACTGTCTGATCTTAATGGGCAGGCCTTGATCAAACATACGATTGAACGATTGGCAGGCGCTGCGGTTGATGAGGTGATCGTGGTTACGGGTCATCAGGCTGCCGAGGTGCAGGCTGCTTTAACTGGTCACAAATTGCGGTTTGTTCACAATGCTGACTATGCCAAGGGGCTTTCAACTTCGATCAGAACGGGCATTGCGGCTGTCAAGGATTACGACGCAGCATTTGTGTGCTTGGGTGATATGCCTTTGATCGAAGCTGCGGATTTGAACCGCATGATTGCTGCGTTCAATGTGGCTGAAGGTCGGTCATTGGTGGCCCCTGTGTTGGGTCGCAAATTAGGCAATCCGGTTTTATGGGGGCAAGAGCACTTTCCCGATTTAATGATGTTGACCGGAGACCGAGGTGCGCGAAGTTTGATAGAAGCGCGGCGCGACCAAATTGTTGAAATAGAAGTCACGCATGATGGCATTTTGTTAGATGCCGACACGCCGGAAGCATTGGCAGAAATCAAAGCCAAATTAAAATAGACCCATTTAAATCAGTTGCAAGTTTCTGAAACTGACATGACCTTTGCGGCCAATGATGATGTGGTCTTGCACCAAAATCCCCAAAGGGTTTCCCGCAGATACGATACGCTTGGTCATTTCAATATCGGCCATGGACGGCGTGGGGTCGCCTGATGGGTGGTTGTGTACGAGGATTAACGCTGTTGCAGAAAGTTCCAGCGCACGTTTGATGACTTCACGCGCATAGACGGGTGTGTGATCGATTGTCCCCGTTTGTTGCACTTCGTCGGCGATCAGTTGGTTTTTCTTGTCAATGAAAAGCAGACGAAAGCTTTCAACTTCTGCAAAGGCCATGGCGGCATGGCAATAGTCTATGATGGCTTTCCAACTGCTCAACACCGGGCGGTTGATGACGGCTCCGCGCGACAGTCGAAGGGCCGCAGCTTGGATTAATTTTATTTCGGTGGCTACGGCCGGGCCAACGCCTTTGACTTCCATCAGCCGTTCAGGTGCTGCGCTCACGACTTCGGCAAAGCTTCCAAAGCGGGCGATTAATGCTTTAGCGATTGGCTTTGTGTCGCCGCGTTTGATTGCGCGGAATAAGATCATTTCAAGCAATTCATAATCGGGCAGTGCGTCTGTGCCGCCAATGGTAAAACGTTCACGTAGGCGCTCTCTGTGGCCCAGATAACCGATAATGCCGGTCGCATCTTCAAGGCCTTTGTTCATCTCAAGTTTTGACCGTTGGGTGATCTTGCCCCGATGGAGAGAGCGTGAATATTTCGCATCCGGTTTCTGTCACGCCTATTGAGTGTTCGAACTGCGCTGAAAGTGAACGATCCCTGGTGACTGCTGTCCAGCCGTCACTTAATATTTTAACGTGGGCTTTCCCCAGATTGATCATCGGCTCAATTGTAAAAATCATACCTGCTTTCAGTTCCACGCCTTCGCCGCGTTTGCCATAATGCAGAACGTTGGGATGATCATGAAACACTTGGCCTAAACCATGACCACAAAAATCTCGCACAACGGAGCATCGCTCCGCCTCGGCATAAGTTTGAATGGCGTGGCCAATGTCGCCCAAGTGTGCGCCAGCTTTCACAACGGCAATGCCGCGCATCAGGCTTTCATACGTCACATCAAGCAAGCGTTCTGATGCACGGCTGATTTCGCCCACGCCATACATGCGGCTGGCATCGCCATGCCAGCCTTCAACGATGTAGGTCACGTCAATGTTGACGATATCACCTTCACGCAAGGGCTTATCATTGGGAATGCCGTGGCACACCACATGATTGATCGACGTGCAGCAGGCTTTGCGGTATCCGCGATAATTCAACGTAGCGGGTATAATTTTGTGAGTGGATGCAAAATCCATGAAATATTCATCGATCGCTTCAGTGGTGACCCCCGGCTTTGCCAGCGCTGCCACACCATCAAGTGCCATGGCTGTAAGCTGGCCAGCCTTGCGCATTGCTGCAAAGGCTTCTGGGCCATGAAGTTTGATACGGGCTGAAGTTTGGGTTTTGGTCATCCTTCTATTTTGTCAGGGGTTTGCGTTTGGGTCAATGTGTGGCAGTGCATAAGAAAATGAGAGAATTAAGATGACAGAAATTCCAACCGCAGCGGTTTTGTTGATTGGCAACGAAGTTTTATCTGGGCGCACCAAAGATAAAAATCTAGGCTTTATTGCGGATTATTTGTCGGCACTCGGAATTGACCTGATGGAAGCGCGTGTTGTGGCCGATGACGAGGCTGACATCGTGGCAGCGGTGAATGCGCTACGGGCGCGCTATACTTATGTGTTCACCACCGGCGGCATTGGGCCGACCCATGATGATATTACGGCTGATTGCATGGCCAAGGCTTTTGGGGTGGGGATTTCGCATCATCCGGAAGCGGTTGCAATTTTGACTGCTTACTTCAAAGAAATGGGGCGAGAAGCTAATGAGGCCCGCATGCGCATGGCGCGGATTCCTGAAGGCGGCACTCTGATTGCCAATCCGATTTCAAAAGCACCGGGTTTTCGAATTGGCAATGTGTTTGTGATGGCGGGTGTGCCGAAGATCATGCAGGCGATGATGGATTCATTGGCGCCACAATTGGTGAAGGGCGAAGTGGTGCAGGCCGTCACCATTGAATATTTGGGCGGGGAGGGCGATGTGGCCAAGCCGCTGGGTGAGGTGCAGGACCAGTTCGCTGATGTGACCATTGGCTCATATCCCTTCGAAGCGCCATCAGGCTTTGCCACAAATCTTGTGTTGCGTTCACGCAATGTGGCAGCCCTTGCTGACGCAGTGGCCAAGGTGGAGGCGATGGCTGAAAGCTTGCGCGTGTCGGAGCGCAATAGAGGTTGGCGGCGGGTGTGAGGTTTGGCCAGACCCGCCATATTCGGCGTACTCCGAGAAACCATAGTATCCATTCAAATCGAAATACCTGAACCTGTGATGGAGTTCTGTGAGTGTGGTTTTCGCAGTCTAAAAAAGTTCTCAACCATATCTGCCGCGCCAGCGGTGTAGTAGGGCGAAGGATAATTGAATGCACTGTCACCGTAATAAAATCGCCAATGCGAAAGAAAAAGTGCGCTCAATGTCACCAGTAGCCCCCCACAATTTTATAAATATTGATTCATGTTAAGTCTTCACATGCTGTCGTCAACTCGTCAACTCGTCAAGTCGATGTTTACGACTTAAACTCTGAAACATGATTAAACTGGTATCTCTGACTACGCTCCTAAGATTGAAAACCTTAGCGCCATTACTGAAAAGCTCTTGCCGCACAATAATCTTTCGTAAAGCTCAATCGAGCGCCCCAAAAATCGACTGAACTTACCAAGTTCTATGATTACGGTGCCAGTGCATTTAATTTGGCCGTCTGGCGAACTCGCTCCCGAAATTTGTTCACGCCGCCAGTGCTTTTTTCACTTTTTCAGTCAAATCATTGCGCGTGAAGGGCTTGTTCACCAGTTCTATTGTGTCTGGCAAATCCTGCATTTGGCGCACGGAGCCTGGGGCATAGCCGGACATGAATAGGATTTTCAGTTCAGGGCGCAGTTTGATCGCTTTGGCTGCTAACTCAGGGCCGTTCATGCCGCCGGCCATGATCACGTCTGATAGCACCAGATCAATATCGCGGTGATCGTCGATCATCTTCAGGCCTTCATGACCGTTGGTTGCCGTCAAAGTTTCAAAGCCCATTTCATCAATCATCGCTGCGGCCACTTCGCGCACCGAATTGTTATCTTCAACAACCAAGACTTTCAGTTTTCGCGCAGGGGCAGTGGGCGCGGTTTCAATTGTGGTGGCACCCAGTTCACGCATGAGATGTTCTTGTAATTCTGCTGGGCGCTTGATCACATCAATTTTTGATATCGATTTGAGTCTTGGCAGATAGAGTTTGACTGATGTGCCATGGCCAACTTCGGAATAGATTTTAACGTGGCCGCCTGACTGTTTAACAAAGCCGTAGATCATTGACAGACCAAGGCCTGATCCTGCTTCTGGGCCCTTCGTTGTAAAGAAAGGCTGGAATACTTTTTCAATGTTTTCAGGTGCTATGCCCATGCCTGAGTCAGTGACTGAAATTTCAACATAGTCACCTGGCGTTACTTCTTCATTGGCGTTTGCGTAAACATCATCCAAAGAACGGTTTTGGCTTTCAATGATCAAGCTACCGCCTTTAGGGGCCATCGCATCACGGGCATTAATTGTTAGATTGAGGATGGCCGTTTCAAGCATCGTTTGATCGGCTTTGACCGGCCACAAATCTTCTGTTGGGATAATTTTGAGATCAATTGTGGCGCTGACTGCTTGTTGCAACATGTCTTTCATGTTGATCAGAAGCGTGTTGACCTCCAATTCTTTATTTTGAAGAGTTTGCTGGCGCGAGAAGGCGAGCATGCGGCGTGTTAAGTCCGAACCTTTTTCTGATGCTTCGATGGCGGCGCGAATGCGTTTTAGGGCGCGTTCATCGTCTTTCACCAATTGCTCTACCAATTGAAGATTGCCCATCACCACCATCAGCAAATTGTTGAAGTCGTGGGCAATGCCGCCTGTGAGTTGGCCGACGGCCTCCATTTTCTGGGCTTGTTGGAATTTGTTTTCCAAGGCTTTGCGTTCGGTAACGCATTGGCAAGCGCCAAAAATGGCTTCAATTTGGCCGTTGCTGCCGCGCTCGGGATCCATGGTCACTTGGAAATATTCCAATTCGCCGGATTTCTTTTTGACTGCGATTTCGAGATTTTTGATTTGGTTGCCAAGCTTGGCAAGCTCTATGCCTTCGACGAACTTTTCGCGGTCGCCCGGCTCAATCATCTTGATAAAGGTATCAAGGTTTGGATGCACCATCGCGTTGGCCAAGCCGACGAGGGCTGCCATTTCGGCGGTTAATCTTGAAACTCCGCTTTCGACACGAAGTTTAAAACTGCCAAGATGAGAAACGGCTTGGGTGCGCTTTAACATCAATTCGGAATTCTTCAGGCGGTCAAGTGTGATCATTTGATCGTCAATATTGCGACACAGCCCTACAACTTTTGTGGGCTTTCCGGTTGCGGGATCTCGCAGCAAGCCAGCTGCTGTTTCGATCCAAGAATAATTGCCAGCTTTGGTTTTTACCCGGTAGCGAGTCTGGAAAATATCGTCGCCGAACGGAGCGTTTTTGATTTTTTGGTCAATCGATTTTTCTGCATCTTCAGGATGAATGAGGCTATTGAAGGTGTGGAAGTTGAGTTCGCCATCGCCTTGGCCGAACACTTCCAACATCTCAATTGAATTGTAAGTTTCACCTGTTTGATAATTATGATCCCACAGCGCATAGCCGCCTGAGCGCAATGCCAGTTGCAGGCGTTTTTCATTATTTTCAGTTGTGACCGCCTGTTCAAGACTTGCGTGTTGGCCGATGAGCAAAATGGATTGATTATCAGCATCGCCCCAATTCTGGCTGCGAAATAATGATTTCACATAGCTGCCGAGTGGAGGCGTGTAGGTGATTTCGATTTCTGCGTTTGTTTCGGAATTCTGAACGTGGCGCGCAGAAACCAGGCCCGTGCCGAATTTCATGAGTGGCTTGCCGATAATTTCAGATTTCTGGCAATTCCATTTGCGCAGCAACGCTGGTGAAACATCCTTTATGATCGCTTCGGGCATTGCGACATGCAACACCTCAATGTTGGCAATTTCAAAGGCGTCTAGCAGCGCGTCAATCATGGGTTTAACCTGTGTCCGAATTTAAAGTCCCATATTCGTCTTAAAGTATGAAACAAGTGTTGATCAAATGCCTGCCATTGCACTGAATTCACTGAAACGGCATAGAATGCTTTAAATAAATGGATATTGAGGGTCAGTTGATGGATGAAAAATGGCAAAAGAGTTTTCCTGTGTCTTGGGATCAATTTCACCGTGATGCGCGAGCCTTGGCTTGGCGACTTTCGGCAGCCGGGCCTTTTAGGGCAGTTGTTGCCATAACCCGCGGTGGATTGGTGCCTGCCGCCATTGTGGCGCGCGAGCTTGGAATTCGGGTGATTGAGAGCGTGTGCGTTGCTTCATATGAGTACGACAAGCAAGGCGAGATTACTGTTTTGAAACCCGTTTCGCTTGAGATTATTGGGTTTGACAAAGGCGCTGGTGTCTTGATTGTTGATGATTTGGTGGACACTGGGGCCACTGCAAAAGTGGTGCGCGAAATGATGCCAAAAGCGCATTTTGCGACGGTTTATGCCAAACCGCAGGGCAGACCTTTGGTGGACACATTTGTGACGGAAGTCAGCCAAGACACATGGATTTATCTGCCATGGGACATGGGGCTCCAGTTCAGTCCGCCAATTGGCGAACGCGCGACCGCTTGAGTTTATTATTTATTCGTAGTCGGCAATGCGGCTTGAGAGTTTTTCCAATAGAATCGCATGATTTGGATTTTGAGTCTTGGCCAGTTTGATTTGGCTATTGAGGTTTGAACTCGGCTTTTTTGCCAAAAGTCTGTTTACGATTGTATCGTATTGGGCTTCAAAGGATTGAAACTCTGGCGTTTGTTTTGAGTTTTCGTCACCCAGCACGAGGTAAATTGGAGTTTTGAGAGACTTGCCGCGCATCTGAACAGCGCCCCCATTGAGGATTGCGAGTGAGCTTGTTTTGCCTTGAAGCTCTCCGGCAATGATAATGTTGTGACCCACTTGCTTGCATATGCCTTCCGCGCGCGAAGCGAGGTTCACAGTTTCGCCCAAGACTGAATAATCAAAACGTTCAAGCGATCCCATATTACCAACAATGGCAGGGCCTGATGCCATTCCGACCCGAACTGAAATGGGCCAAAGCCCATGTGGTGTCAAAATGATTTGGTTTGTTTCGTCGGCGTTAAAGATTTCCATTTTCTTCTGGATTTCGAGTGCCGCGAGACTTGCCAAATATTGGTGATCCATTTGCGCGATCGGTGCATTCCAGAATGCCATAACTGCATCACCAATAAATTTATCGATGGTGCCGCCTTTGGCTAATATGCCGGTGCTGCATGTGCTGAGCAGATTATTGATAACGCCGACCAACACTTCGGGTTTTAGGTTTTCAGCCAGGCGTGTGAAATTTTGTATGTCAACAAACATAACTGTGACGTCGCGGGTCTCGCCCCCCAGTTTCAGAGACTGGGGATTGCTTTCGATTTCGGTTAAAATCGATGGGGCGACATAATGACTGAAAACATTGCGAAGTTGCCTGCCTTCGCGGTCGGTTACCAAAAGTTTGAAGGCGATGTTGGCTAGAAAAATTGTTGAGATGGCGAGAATTGGAAAGGTGATGTCGATCAAAACACCAAAATTTCTAAACGCATAAGCAGTGGCAAAAGCGATAAGGCCGATGATTGCGAAGAGGCTTGCTAAAACGGGAAGGGGCCTTAACAAAACTGTGCCAATTGAAATGAGCAGTCCGGTTAGTCCAACGAGCACATATTCAGAAGCGGCAGCCCATTCGGGACGTTTGAGAAAAGCGCCAGACATAATTTGTTGCAATGCTTGCGCATGTACTGAAACGCCGGGAATGGCTTCGCCAAGACTAGATGTTCTTGTGTCCAAAAGGCCCACAGCTGAAGTGCCGATCAAAACGATATGGCCAGCAATTTTTGGGCGCAATTCTTCCCGCGCTGCGCCACTTATAATTTGAGCGGCAGAGACAAATAGTTCTGGCGTGTTGCGGCTGTAATAGATTGACAGCTGTCCATTATCAGCAACTGGAAATTCGATATCTCCAACGCGAATTGTGTCAATCGCACCCTCAGTGTTTGGCGAGGCATTTACGACAATTGTGTCGGCGCCTTGAGCAACGCGGAGTGATTCAAGCACTAAACTGGGGTAAAAAGATTTTCCGTCTGACAATAGGAGCGGAATTTGCCTCGCAATGCCCTGCTCTGCACGAAGATCGAGATTGATGTCTCCTAGGCCAGTTGCTGCCTGATTGAGAACATCAAGATTCTGAGTGACATGCTCAATCTGTGGCACCGCATTTAAAGCGGGCAGGCCCGTTTGGGCAAAACCCGCTTTGGGTAAAATGGGAAGGTCAACAGCACTCGTGCCGCCTGCAAATGCTAAAATGACAGGGCGACCAGAAATGGCTTTGGCAAATATGGCATCGTTATTCGGCAATACTGCAGTTGCGTTGGGGCCCGATGAGCCAAATGCTAATTTTACTGCAGAATCTTTGAATATGAGATCAGGCGACATGCGGTCTGGTTCAGGAAAAATAATGTCGAAAGCTATTGCAGCCGCGCCCAACTCGCTGAGTTCGTCAACTAACTTTGCGAGCTCTGTGCGCGGCCATGGCCATTGACCAAGTTTTTTCAGCGAGGTTTCATCAATATCGACAACGCGCACAGGTTGAAGCTCCGAATTCTGCCTTGGCCAAATCCTTTGTAAACTATCAAAACCCGCGCCGCGAAGAGTGTTCAATGCATTGGGATCAAACATTCGAATTCCCAATAGTGATAGCGTCACCAATAATCCGATTAACAGTCCCCCAAAACCTCTCCTTCGGGTCATCCGGGCTAAGCTACTTCATGGCAATCTATTGACAATTCGTGCCACATTGGCGGACAGGAGGCGGTGGCGGGGCCTCAGGTGCAGAACTGCTCTTTTGTGGCACATCAGTAGCAGCCAAAGCGGCGCGGCAGCTATCAGTGTTCAGCCGAAAGCCTTTATTCAGACTCGTTTGGTTGAGGATAAAGGGTAAATGATTGATCAGTCTGCGTCCTTGCAGTTCGCCTTTGAATTTTTTTGCAGTCGAATTTTCTGTGGTTCCGACTTCACAATTCGGGTTCAAATCGACAAAGGCATGACGACGTTGTTTGTCTGCTGTGTTGGTGAGTCTCACTTTACCTTTGAGCAGCGCAACGCCAGTTACATTTTGCACCCAAAAATCAAACGCTGTTCCACGGATACCGATTGTCGCATTTGCGGTTTGAATATTGTAGGCGCTCATGGGGCTCTTGCCGGTAATGAATCGGAAAGTGCCACGCAAAGCCTTGATTGAAAAATTTTGAACCGTGTTGCTGTCGCCGCGCATCAAATATTTATTGAT
Organism: Aestuariivirga sp.; assembly: GCA_043744395.1. Classification (GTDB taxonomy): domain Bacteria; phylum Pseudomonadota; class Alphaproteobacteria; order Rhizobiales; family Aestuariivirgaceae; genus Aestuariivirga. The sequence goes on along the minus strand of JAYTUV010000061.1, from coordinate 1,666 downwards.
GACAAGTGATGAATTTGGACCCACGACAAGCTTGGTTCCGTCGTTAAATAAAATTTGCGCATTGCCGCTTGAGGCAACTGTAATTTTATCATTCTCAAAAATGGGATTTCCTGCTGCAAGCGTACGATTGCCTCCTGGGCCCGCAGATGTTGGGTTGCCCACAACTGCCACAACACTGGCAATCGAGTCAGCCAACGTCGGAGACACCAACGCGACCAATAACAATACAAACACAGCAAAAAAACGTTTGCTCACCGCCTTAACTCCAGCTCTATAGAGCCCCCAGAAAATAGTTCTAGTCTTGTGATTGATGCTTGGCAAGCGCCGTTGCGGCAGGTAAAACTGCACCCTAATGATCACTGTAAACTTAACAACGGTTCTTGCGCTTCTGGCGTTTTTGCAATTCAAGCATTTCATTTGTGATGGGCCATTACAAACTTTAGGCATGGTCGAAAACAAATCGATTTATGGGGCTTTGCTGGGGATTGTTCATTCTGGTTTGCACGGTATGGGTACTTTTGTTGTGTTTCTGTTTGCTGGGTTGCCAATTTCGTTTGTGCTTGGGTTGGCAGTTCTGGATTTTGTGATCCACTATCATGTGGATTTTACAAAGGAGAATATCGTCAAATATTTCCGTTGGAGCACCAAAGATGCGAAATTCTGGTGGGCGCTAAGCGCGGATCAAACTTTGCACCAATTCACCTATTTGTTTTTAGTGGCGCTGGCGTTCAAGGTCTGACGGGCTGATCTTCAAACACTTTGCGCGAGTTCGAGCGACGCATTTTTTGGGCGAGGTCACGGCCCAGAACTTGATAAAGAATTCCATTAAGCTGCCGATCTCGAGCGACGACTTTTGCAAGACGCATTTTTGAAAAAACCAAAATGCGAGATGGCTCTTCAATTGTCACTTTGGCGTTGGCTGGGTTTCCAGTCAGGTATGCAATCTCGCCAATAAATGAACCGCTTTCAAGATACGTGATGAAAGATCCATCTACCTCAACGATGGCGCGGCCTTTGTAGAGAAAATAAAGCGAGTCTACGGGTGCGTCCTGTCTGGTTAAAATGTCTCCAACTGCGCAGTCTTTCCAATCAGCTGCACGTAGGAGTTTTGCTATCTGCGAATCATCCAAGCCTTCGAAGGCTTGCCTGAGCGTCGGAGCCTCCTCGATTGGCAATCTTGCGTTAATGCGATCCCGAAGCAGCCAAATTAATTCATAGAGATTGATCAGAATAAAGATCGTATCCCACAGCAAACCGGGGTAGCCATTTCCTGAAATGTTAAAATAAACAATTTCGAGAAACAGGCCGATAACTGCCAAAACTCGCAACCAAAACATGTTGGTGAGGAAATAAGATACCGCGATCACGACATAAGCCATGTGGGCGGGAACATAGGTTGGGTTAAAAATCTGATCCATTTTTCGCTCAATTGCACTTAAGCCTAAGATCATGCCGCGCGAAGTGCTTGTCAAGCATATGTAGGTTCGCCTATCAGGGGCGCGCATTGATGTGCGGGCGTGGCGTAATGGTAGCCGCAACGGACTTAAAATCCGTTTTTCGAAAGGAAGTGCCGGTTCGAGTCCGGCCGCCCGCACCAACTGTTTGTCAGTTCGGTTTCCAACCGATGAGGGTCAGGAGAGGTCTACCTCTAATGCCCAAGGCAAGG
>JAYTUV010000060.1:0-27084 GCA_043744395.1 Aestuariivirga sp. | reverse complement strand
CAGATTTTTTTGAATGTATCTGGATCAGTTTCAGCACATTTTTTAAGCTCGCTTAAAACCTTATTGCCCACGGCTTTGCGAATGACCGCTACATCAGGATTATTCTGCAACATTTCGCGCGAAAGATTTAATGGCATGTCCGCACTATCAATAATACCTCGCACAAAACGTAAATAAGGTGGCAGCAAGCCAACATCATCGGCAATGAAAACGCGCTTCACATAAAGCTTCTGTTTGCCTTTGCGTTCGGGATCATAAAGGTCAAAGGGGCGTTCACCGGGCACATAGAGCAGCACATTATATTCTTGGCGGCCTTCAGCACGGTAGTGGATCGTCAAAGCTGGTGCATCTGTTGATTGACTGAGAATGCCAAAGAATTCTTTGTGTTGTTCCGCGGTCACTTCATTCTTGCCGCGCATCCAAATTGCACTCGCCGAATTGATCTGACGCGGGTCGCTCTCGCCTTGCAGCATGATGGGGTGGGCGATGTGATCTGAATAAGAACGGACAACCTCTTCGAGTTTCCAATCTTCAAGATAGTCTGAGGTGTCTTCACGCAAATGAAGGACAATATTGGTGCCGCGCGAAAGATCAGAAGCGGCGACCACGGTGAAGGTGCCCTCGCCATCGGATGTCCACACATGACCATCGTTAGAGCCTGCTTTGCGCGAAAAGACCTCGACTTTCGATGCAACCATAAAGGCCGAATAAAAGCCAACGCCGAACTGCCCGATCAAGCTTGGCGCGTCCTTGATTTTTTCTATGAAAGCTTGCGTGCCGGATTTTGCTATGGTGCCGAGATTATCACTCAGCTCGTCGGCTGACATACCAATACCGCTGTCGGAAAGAGTCAACGTCTTTGCCGTCTTTTCTGGCTTCAAAGTGATTTCGAGCTTGGCATCTTTTTCCAAAAGATCAGGATTGGCAATGGCGCCATAGCGAAGTTTGTCCAAAGCATCAGAAGCGTTGGAAATAAGTTCACGCAAGAACACATCACGGTCGGAATAAACCGAATGCACCATCATATGCAGCAGTTTGCCGACCTCGGCTTGGAAGGTTTGCGGCTTTCCTGATTGATCAGATTTCTTCGCTGTCGATTTTGCCATTGTCGCCCCTAAATACATGGCGGGGATATTGGAAATCGCCGCCGTTTCGTCAAGTGTGTATCCAACAAAAAAAGGGCGACTGCAACGGCAGCCGCCTTAAAAACGAAACACACAAACATACTCACGAAAGTCTCTAAAAAACAGGGGAGCCCGGCCGGATAAAAGAAGCTTCGGGGGGCTGGGGGGCTAAACCGAAGCAAACCAGCCGGGCTGTCGAGGCAACGATCGAAGTATCCCCCTGTATCGTGTCGAAGACTTGGTGCAATTGCGGCAAAACTGGGGAATTTTGCTTGCTTGCAAAATTAAGCCTGCGGCTGCAATATTACAGAATAATGACACTGATTCAGATGGTTGCCGATGTCTGGTACTAATGAAATGGGTGAAACCTCAGTTTTACTGAGATTTGCCGGGGTAGTGCCCAAGGAAATCAGGTTTGATCGTACCGAGCTCAGCATGATCCTGAGGCTTTATGGGCGTCATGTTGCCAGCGGTGAATGGCGCGATTATGCGCTGGATTTTGGACGTGAAACCGCAAGTTTTAGCGTGTTTCGGCGCAGCAGCGAACAGCCGCTTTATAGAATCGTTAAAAACCCTGCGTTGGTGCGCAAGAACGGGCTTTACTCTGTCGTGGCGCAAGGTGGCCCTATCATGAAGCGCGGCAATGATTTGATGCTGGTTTTGCGGGTTTTGGAAAAGCGGCCAAAGCTCGCCGATGCGTAAAGACATTTCAGATTGAGATTGAGCGGTTTTTCCCCCATATAGCTTTTCATGACTTTGGCAGCCCCGATAGCCTTCCGCAAAATGAACGGACTAGGCAATGATTTTGTCGTGATTGATGCGCGGGCGCATCCGTTGGTTATTACCGAAACATCGGCCAAGGCTATTGCTGACCGGAAAACGGGTATAGGTTGTGATCAGCTGATCGTTCTTGAAAAATCAACCGATTTTGATGTCCGCATGCGCATTTGGAACGCGGAAGGTGGAGAGGTTCAATCTTGCGGAAATGCTTCAAGGTGTATCGCAGATCTTCTCTTCGATGAGATGGGCACAAACACTGCCACAATCAGCACCAAGGGCGGACTACTGATCGCGTCTAAAGCTGGTGATAAAATGGTGACGATTGACCAGGGTGTGCCGAAGTTTGGCTGGAAGGACATTCCGCTGTCTGAACCTTTTGCTGATACGCGTCATATTGAAATGCAATATGGGCCGATTGATCATCCGCTCATTCATTCGCCATCGGTTGTAAACGTAGGTAATCCGCATTGCATTTTTTGGGTTGATGATTTGGATGTTGTTGATTTGGGCAGGGCTGGGCCGATGCTGGAAAATCATCCGCTGTTTCCAGAACGTGCCAATATCTCATTTGCCAAAGTGGTGGCGCGGGATCATGTTGTTTTACGTGTCTGGGAGCGCGGTGCTGGATTGACAAAAGCTTGCGGAACCGCCGCCTGTGCGACGATGGCCGCTGGGCACCGCATTAAAGTTATTGGTGATAAATGCCGCATCACTTTGCCGGGCGGGGATTTGTTTATGATTGTTCGTGAGCGTGACGGCCATGTAATGATGACCGGGCCCGTGGCTTACGAGTTTGATGGTGTTTTGCCCGAAGGGTTACTTTCGTGAGCGAGACCGAATTCATTAGCTTTGGGTGCAGGCTTAATACCTTCGAGTCTGAGATCATGCGCGGGGCTGCGGCCAAAGCAGGGTTGGAAAACGCCATCGTTTTTAATACGTGTGCTGTGACTTCCGAAGCCACACGGCAAGTACGGCAGGCGATCCGCAAGGCCCATAAGGAAAATCCAGATGCGCAAATTATTGTAACGGGCTGTGCGGCACAGACTGACCCAGATATGTTTGCAGCAATGCCAGAAGTTTCGCGCGTGTTGGGCAATGAAGAGAAACTGCAATTTGCCAGCTGGTTGCCCGGCAGCAATCGTCCGCGCATTGATGTTTCCGATATTATGAAGGTCAAAGAAACCCGACCGCCGATGGTTGAGGCTTTAACAGGCCGAACGCGCGCATTTGTGCAGGTGCAGAATGGTTGTGATCATCGTTGCACATTTTGCATTATTCCATATGGGCGTGGCAATTCGCGCTCAGTGCCGATTGTTGACGCTGTTGAGCAGGTTCGCCGGCTTGTGGCTTCCGGGCATGCAGAAGTGGTTTTGTCTGGCGTTGATTTAACATCTTGGGGTGCTGATCTTGAAAGCAGTCCAAAGCTTGGTGCGTTACTGGCCGCAATTTTAAAACAAATTCCTGATCTTAAACGTCTGCGACTGTCTTCAATTGATTCCATCGAAGTTGATGATCAATTGATTGACGTGCTGACAGGTGAGCCCAAAGTTATGCCGCATCTTCATCTTTCGTTGCAATCGGGCGATAATATGATTTTGAAGCGCATGAAGCGCAGGCATAGTCGTGAACACACAATTGAATTTTGCGATAGGCTGCGCTCCAAACGGTCGGACATGGTTTTCGGAGCTGACATCATAGCTGGTTTTCCGACAGAGACCGACGAGATGTTTGAAAACTCAATGAAGATTGTTGATGAATGTGGTCTAACTTATCTGCATGTATTCCCCTATTCACCGCGCCCGGGTACACCAGCAGCAAAAATGCCAGTAGTGGAGCCTGCTCTCATAAAACGGCGTGCAGCAATGTTACGCCTCAAGGGCGAAGAGCGGCAAAGCCATTTTATGGCATCGCAGATAGGTGCGGTGCGCGACGTGTTGATTGAAACACCAAGCCAAGGTCGGACTGAACATTTTGCATTGGCAAAATTTGAAACTGCTATGGTTCCGGGTGCAGTTGTGAGAGCTCAGGTTAAAGCTACCGCTGCTTCGCATTTAGTGATGGGATTTTGAGGCATGGCTGGGTTTTTCAAAAAGCTCTTTAACCGCATTGTCGGTAAGCCAACAGAAGAGGTGCCTGCCACCGAGGTTGAGCAAGTCGCTTTACTAACAGCCGAACCTGAGCCTGAGATCGTTGTTGAGGTTGAAAAACCTCAATCCATTAAAACGACTAAAGCCAAACCTGTTGCGAAGGCTCCCGCCAAAGCACCAGCTAAGTCCAAGGCTGCGCCGCCTGCACCCGCGAAGAAGGCGGTAGTTAAAAAAGAAGTGCCGAAGCCAATAATTAAAAAAATAATAAAGGTTGCGCCGCCGCCTTCTCCGCTACCCACAAAAGTGACGAAGGCAAAGGTAGCACCAGTCGTTAAAGTTGCTCCACCCCCGCCTGTGAAGGTAACAAAGGCAAAACCCGCGCCTGTTTTTAAGGCCGAGATTCCACTGAAACTTGTTCCGGCGCCAAAGCCAGTTCCCGAGCTCAAACCAGAAATAAGTGCACCAGTTGTCGTAGCTCCGCCGCCGCTTCCGGTTCATGTTCAGGTTGTCACCGAAGGGCCTGCTCCACAAAAGAGTGGTTGGTTCTCGCGGCTTAAAGAAGGGCTTTCGAAATCTTCAAAGACCATCACAGGTTCGATCACTGCGATCTTCACAAAACGCAAGCTTGACAAGGAAACGTTGCAGGAGCTTGAGGACACTTTGATCCAAGCTGACTTAGGTATCACCGTAGCCGAGCGTATCATCAAGGCGGTTTCCCATGGACGCTATGACAAAGAAATTGACCCTGAAGAAGTAAAGCAAATTCTCGCTGACGAAGTGGCCAAGGTTTTGAAGCCCGTTGAGGTTCCCTTTAACTTTGGTTCTGAAAAACCATTTGTCATATTGGTTGTGGGCGTAAATGGATCGGGTAAAACCACAACAATCGGCAAGCTCGGTTCTATTGCTGCTTCCGAAGGTTTTAAAGTGATGTTTGCAGCATGTGATACATTTCGCGCGGCTGCGATTGAACAGTTGACGGTTTGGGGTGAACGCATTGGTGCCACCACAATGAGCAGGCCAACCGGTGCTGACTCAGCTGGTCTTGCCTTTGATGCACTAAAACAGGCGAGAGAAGACGGAACTGATATTTTATTTATAGACACTGCCGGGCGTCTGCAAAATAAAGCTTATTTAATGGACGAGCTTGATAAAGTTGTTCGCGTCATAAAAAAACAAGATGAAGCAGCTCCGCATGCTGTGTTGTTAGTGCTTGATGCAACGACAGGTCAAAATGCATTGGCGCAAGCTGATGTGTTCACAAAAGTTGCAGGCGTCACAGGTTTGATTATGACTAAACTTGATGGGACAGCGCGGGGTGGCATACTTGTGGCCATTGCGGAGAAATTTAAGTTACCGATCCATGCCATTGGTGTTGGCGAAAGCATTGATGATTTACAGCCTTTTGATGCGCAGGCTTTTGCGCGTGCGATTGCAGGATTTGAAGACTAATGAACCAGACACGCAAAACTATTCTTGAAATGGGGCCGCTGGTTGCTTTCTTCCTGACCAATTGGAAGTTTGGAATTTTTTACGGCACTGCCGTTTTTATGATCGGTACACTGATTTCATTAGTGGTCACTTATATGTTGACTGGAAAGATTGCAAAATTTGTTTTGGCCAGCGCAATTTTTGTTGGCATATTTGGAGGGCTAACAATCTATTTGCATGATGATTTTTTTATTAAAATCAAAGTTACTTTAGCCAATCTTACATTTGCCACGGCGCTGTTTGGCGGCCTTTATTTCAATCGCTTGTTTTTGAAAGATATCATGGGGCAGGCGATGCAACTTCCTGCTAACTCTTGGCGTGTGCTGACGATACGTTGGGGATTGTTCTTTCTATTTATGGCGATTTTGAATGAACTTGTATGGCGGAATTTTACAACAGATCAATGGGTCACATTCAAAGCGTTTGGTTTGATGGGGTTGACTCTTGTTTTTGCAGTTGCGAATGCGCCCTACATGGCCAAACACATGATTGAAGAACCACCCGAAAATAACTCCGCAGACTGATTATCAGTACACTGTCGAATGTGGTTTTCTGATTGTCAAGTCTTGCGTTATCTCTCAAATTGTTTCTAGTTTCTTTCTGAGATCAGGCCGAATGAATTTTAGCTTGCTGACTTTGCAATGACTCGCTAGGACTCGCAAGCTTTGATTGGCGTAAAATAATGCGCCAAGAAAAGGAAGGAAAGTCATTTGGCACTGGAGGGTGTGAAGTGGCTGTGTCGGGAGCAGGGATAGATGTCGGGTAACAAAGACGCAAAGCAATTTACGAAATCGTTTTCGCATTTGCTCAAACGCGCAGTTCAATATTCGGTTCATCTTTATATGGATGAGGTGGGCAAGACGGGATTGACGCATCGCCAATTCACAGTGCTGTCGGCAGTCGATACGAATGAAGGCAAAAGCCAAACTGAACTTGTAAAAATTACGGGCATTGATCGTTCAACCTTGGCAGATCTGGTTGCGCGGTTGATGGCCCAAGGCTATTTGCAGCGCCGTCGCACCAAGGAAGATGCGCGTGCAAATGCAATTCGTCTGACACCCATTGGTAAGAAAATTCTAAAATCAACTCAGCACGGTGCTGAAGAAATTGATAAGCGTTTGCTTACATGCTTCAGCGCGGCAGATCGGCGTGTCGTGATGGAAAGCCTCGGCACTCTGGCGTCCGAGATGGACAAGGTTGATATGGGTTCATCTGAAGCTGAACCAACTAAAATTAAATTACGGAAGAAGATATAGACTAATTTGCTGGCAATGCCGCCTTTTGGATTTCTTTTAGCAAGCTGCCATCTGCAAGGCTGGCTCCTAATCCACCAATGACTTTGAATCTGATTATTCCGTTTCCATCGACAATAAAAGTTTCGGGCACGCCATATGCACCCCAATCAATGGTGGTTCGGCCATCAATGTCCGAACCAATGGCAGCAAATGGATTGCCATAAGTGCCCAAAAAATTGCGGGCATCGGCTGCTTTATCTTTGTTGTTTACACCAAAGACGTCGATCGATTTATTTGAGCTGAGCGCTATCAAAAGTGGATGTTCTTCACGGCAAGGTATGCACCATGAAGCCCATATGTTGACCAACGATATTTTTCCTTTTTTGAGATCAGCTTGTGAAAGGCCCGGCGAATTTAAGTCTTCAATCGGTGGGAGGACAAAGGCTGGAGCTGGTTTTCCGACCAAGACTGACGGAATAAGTTTTGGATCATGTTGAAGACCATAAAATAGTACCGCTGCAATCCCGATAAAAAAAATGATCGGCAAAAGTCGTCCAATGCTAGGTGCGCGCATCATTCAATGTCTTTTTGGTCTTTGAGTTTTGCAGCAAGCTTTCTGTCACGCACAAGCACATACACAAGCAGACCGAACATAAGGATGCCGCTTATGACGTAAGAAGCAATTACATAAGATATGTGGGCCGCTGAAAAATCCATTAGCTTTTGCCAATTTCTGCAAGACGGGCTTGACGTAATTTCCGTGCCGTAATTTCGCTGCGCATAGAGACGAGATGCAACCCCAAAAATAACATTGTGTAGGCGACCGCCATAATCAGCAGCGCCCAAAGCATGGATTTATCAATGGCTGGGCCACCCATTTTAAAAACACTCGGGCCTTGGTGCAAAGTGTTCCACCATTCGACCGAAAATTTAACAATGAATACGTTGATCACGCCGACCAGTGCCACAATGCGTGCAATGATGGCGGCGCGGGTTGGTTCGTCAATGCTGTTCCACACCGCCATGTAGCCCAAATAAAATAGAAATAGAATGAACATGGAAGTGAGCCTTGCATCGCCCCAAGCCCACCATGTGCCCCACATCGGCTTGCCCCAAAATGAACCTGTGACCAATGCAAGAAAACAAAAAACAGCTCCGATCGGTGCTGCAGTTTTGGCCGCCGCATCCGCCAGCGGATGGCGATAGATGAAACCAAAAGCGCTGAAAAACCCCATCAAGCAATATATGAATAGCCCCAACCAAGCGGCGGGCACATGGACATACATAATGCGCACGGTTTCGCCTTGTTGGTAATCGGGTGGTGTGGTGAACAACGCGCCAAAAAGGCCAAGCGCGAACAATATGGCGGTGATGACCCAAATATAGGGCAACACGGCATTGGCGATTTTTAAAAATCGATTTGGGTTTGCAAATTTTTGCATGAGTTATACTCTATCTTAAATAGGCTTTGAGCACTGCTGCACAAGCCCAAGGGCTGATGACCAGACTCATTAAGGTAATTGCACATAGCACAAAAAGGGCTGGCACTGAACTGGATGGACCTAAATCAGCTGAACTCGCTGCTACGCCAAAAATCAATACAGGCACATAGAGTGGCAGAACCAGAAGTGACACCAACAATCCTCCACGACGAAGCCCTGCCGTCACCGCACCGCCGATTGCGGCAAGCAATGAAAGGCTGAGTGATCCAGCAATCATAGACATAAACAACATTGGCAGCTGGCCAACTTCAATTGACATCAAGAGGCTTAAGGGTGGCGTAATGATGGCAAGCGGCAAACTGACCGTTATCCAATGGGCCAATGCTTTGGCTAGAGCAACGGCCTCAAAAGGCAATTTACTCATTGCCATAATATCGAGCGAACCGTCGTCGTAATCCTGTTGGAACATTCGGTCGGCGGTGAGTAACACTGACAGCAAAAGAGCCAGCCACATCATGCCGGGCGCTAATGTCGAAAGTGGATTTTGGTCTGGCCCAATGGCCAGAGGGATCAGCACCATCACTGATAGAATAAAACCGAGGGCAGTACCGAGACCGCCGCCCTGTTTGCGGGCTAAAGCGATGTCGCGAAAGATGAGGGCTAGCGCTTGGCGTAACATCATGCAGACTTGCCAAGTTGAATAGTCTTCGTTGCTTTCAATCCAAGTTCAGAGTGGGTTGCAGCGATCACAATGCCACCCGTTTTTAAGTGTTTGTGCATTTGGTTTTGGAGGGTCTGCGTTGATGCAGTATCCAGACCAACAGTTGGCTCATCCAGCAGCCAGATAGGGCGATATGCAATGACGAGACGTGTTAAAGCCAGCCTGTGTTTCTGACCAGAAGATAAGAGCAAGGTTTGATCATCCACAAGCGCCTCAAGACAAAATGCGGAATAAGCGTTTGGGGTTTTTGCACCCCCTAAAAATGCTCTCCAAAATTCTATATTCTCACGAACGGTCAGTGCTGGCTTATTGGCATCGGCGTGGCCAATGTAATGGCAGTGTTCAGCTATCGTTGATTCCGCGTCGCTGCCCTCCAAAATCAACTCGCCACTCGATGTGGAATTCAACCCTGCCACCAACCTTAGCAAAGACGATTTGCCTGCGCCATTGGCTCCGCGCAACTCCGCAAGCTCGCCGGCATTTATGTCAAAGCTCAGACCTTGGAAAACTAACCGACCACCCCGTTCACAGCTCAAATTATCGGCTTTGAGCCGCAAAGGTTTGAACATCGATCAGATCATATATTGTCCGCCATTGGCGGTTAATGTTGAACCCGTAATGAAGCTTGCATCATCGGCAGCAAGGAAAGCCACACACCGTGCAATCTCTGCCGGTTCACCGAGGCGACCGACAGGAATAAGCGGGAGAATTCGTTTTTCGCGAACGTCTTGTGGCACAGCCATGACCATTTCGGTGGCGATGTAGCCCGGGCAAATGGCATTGACTGTAATGCCCTTGGCAGCACCTTCTTGAGCTAGTGATTTTACAAAACCAATTTCGCCCGCCTTTGCAGCTGCATAGTTAGCTTGGCCCATTTGGCCTTTTTGACCATTGATCGATGAAATACAAATGATACGACCGAAATTACGATCTCGCATACCGCTCCAAATTGGTTGAGTCATATTGAACAACGAGTTGAGATTGGTATTCATTACATCTTGCCACTGCTGAGGCGTCATTTTGTGGAACATAGCATCGCGCGTAATGCCAGCATTGTTGACCATAATATCGACAGCACCAATTTCAGCTTCGATCTGCTGAAGTGTTGCAACGCAAGTATCGTATGAAGAGACATCGCATTTATAAACGTGGATGCCTGTTTCGGCTTTGAAGGTCGCAGCAGCAGTATCGTTGCCAGCATAAATAGCTGCCACCTTGCAACCCATGGCCTTCAGTGTTTTTGAAATCTCCGCTCCAATACCGCGGGTGCCGCCCGTTATGACTGCTACACGTGCCATTTTATTCTCCTGTTACATTATCTCTCTAAACACATTGCAACGCCCATTCCGCCGCCGATGCAAAGTGTTGCTAACCCCTTCTTGGAATTTCTGCGTCCCATTTCATAGAGCAAAGTGGTCAATACCCTGGCACCTGATGCACCGATAGGATGACCAATGGCAATAGCACCGCCATTGACATTTACTTTCGTCGTGTCCCAACCCATATCTTTGTTCACAGCGCAGGCTTGTGCAGCGAAGGCTTCATTGGCTTCAATCAAATCTAAATCGGCAGCTTTCCAACCTGCTTTGGCCAAGGCCGCGCGCGAAGCAGGGATGGGGCCTGATCCCATAATGGCTGGATCGACACCAACGCTGGCCCAAGAGGCGATGCGGGCCAGTGGCGTCAGGCCACGCTTTGCTGCTTCGGCAGCACTCATCAGAATGACAACTGCGGCGCCATCATTTATGCCAGACGCATTGGCAGCAGTCACTGTGCCGTCTTTCATGAATGCAGATTTCAACTTGGCAATTCCCTCGAGGGTAACGCCCTTCTTGATGTACTCGTCATCAGCCACAACCACATCACCCTTGCGCGTGGCAATCGTCACTGCGGCGATCTCATCTTTAAATTTCCCAGCGGCCTGAGCCGCCTCAGCCTTGTTTTGCGAGGTGACTGCAAACTTGTCTTGATCGTCCCGCGTGATCTGCCATTTGGCGGCAACATTTTCGGCAGTGGTGCCCATGTGGTAACCATTAAAAGCATCCCACAAACCATCTCGGATCATCGTGTCGATCATTTGATAATCACCCATCTTTACGCCATCTCGTAGGTGCTGGGCGTGGGGGGCTTTGCTCATGGATTCCTGACCGCCTGCAGCAACAATCTTAGCATCACCTGATACGATTTGTTGCATGCCCAAGGCCACGGCGCGGAGACCTGAGCCGCAGAGTTGGTTCATACCCCAAGCGGGCGAGGTGTCTGGAATGCCAGCATGGATTGACGCTATGCGCGCTGGGTTCTGGCCTTGCCCAGCAGTCAGAACCTGGCCTAAAATTACCTCATCAATATGTCCAGCCTCAATTTTAGCACGCTCTATGGCTGCTTTGAGCGCCACCGTCCCAAGTTGAGCTCCAGTCAGACCGGAAAGTGCGCCACCAAACGAGCCAACAGGCGTACGGGCGGCAGAAACGATGACGATGTCAGTTAAGGACATAGTTAACTCCAAGCATTTGCAAACGGATTGAATATATTGTGACTATAGCACTGTCTTGGCTGTTTTACAGGGGGCAAATTGGTGCGGCTGCTAAATTTTTTGCACTTGCAATTGTGCGGTGCACGGCGCAAGTTTTCCGAAGCGTAAGGCTTCCTTAAAATGCCGACGTTCGAGGGAGAGTTATTTTGAGCGAAGATCAGTCTCAAGGCAAAACCGCTACGGTTATCAAGAAATACGCCAATCGGCGTTTGTATAACACTGCGACCAGCACCTATGTCACCTTGGATGATCTGTCTTCAATGGTAAAAACTGGGTCGGATTTTTTAGTTTATGACGCTAAGACTGGCGAGGACATTACGCGCTCAGTTCTTACCCAAATCATTTTTGAAGAAGAAAACAAGGGTGGTGCACAGACCATGTTGCCGGTCAATTTCTTGCGTCAGCTGATCAAAGCTTACGGTGATTCCATGCAAGGTTTGGTGCCCGGTTACCTTGAATTTTCACTCGATAATTTGATGAAAGATCAAGATAAATATCGCAAGCAAATGGTGGATGCTGCAGGTATGGGCGAGGCCTTTAAGGGGATGGAGGAACATGCCAAGCGTAATATAACTATGTTTAATGATGCCATGAAAATGTTTAACCCATTTGCGGCGATGATGGGGGGTGCAACAGATGGGGCTAACTCAACTCAACAGGAACCCCAAAAACCTCAAACATCATCCAATGCTAGCAAAGATGATCTTGAATTGTTGAAAAACCAATTGGCGGCCATGCAACAAAAATTGGACAATATTTCTCGCTGAGACATTCTAAGCTGCCATTTTAGGCCGCATCTCGTTTTTCTTCCAAATCAAGCCTTGGAAAATGGCGCTGCAATTCCGTTAAACTCTCTCGCAGCACCAAAATGCTGTCATCTATTTCTGTGAAATCTAATTCTGCAGCTGGAGCGTCATTTAAGATTGCGGTTTCAGTTTCGAAAATCGGTTCCGCTTCTGCCTGAAATGCAGTATTTGCCATTGCACTATGGTCTTCGATAATTTTTTCATCTTCGACCGGTTCTAATGTCTCTACAGTTTGCGTAGAAATTGTCTCTGGCCCAGAGGACATTAAATCCAATTTATTGGCGCTTGGATCGATTGAAAAAACTGCAGATTGGTTTGCTTGCCAAGGCCTCTCGATGCTTGGTGCACCATAAAGATTACCCTGTAGAAAATCGACGCCCCAACCACGAAGGGCTTCAGCATCCTCTTCCTGTTCTATCCATTCAGCCACTGTTTGAATTTTGAATTTGCCAGCAAGATCAATAAGACTTCGCACGATATATTCATTTTCGTTGTTATTGCGCAAGTCTTGGCAGAAACTACCATCAAGCTTGATCAGATTAACGGGCAAATCACGCAAGTTCCGAAACGATGTAAAGCCCGCCCCAAAATCATCAATTGCAACGCTGCAGCCTTGTTTGCGAAGGTTTTCCACAAACTGGCGGGTCGATGGCACGTTGCTAAGCACTACCGTCTCGGTGATCTCGACGGTTAGTCTTTGCGCAACATTTGAATTTGCTGCCAATATTTCGAGAAGTTGGCTGTGCCAGCGGGGATCCATTGCTGTTGTCCCAGACACATTCATGGCAAGTTTTGAGTCAGGATATATATTCAGCGTCTCAACGATCATTTGCATCACAGATCGGTCAATAAGTCTGACCAGTCCTAGGTTTTCTGAAATAGGCACAAGGTGTGATGCTGTAATAAGTTCTCCGCTGGCGCTATCTGCCATGCGTAAAAGAGCTTCATGCATTACGGTTTCACCAGTTTTTGCACTTATTATGGGTTGAAATGCCAGTTTAAAACGTTCTTCTTTCAAACACTGCACAATCTCGGTTGCACAACGCGCATTCAATGTGCGTTCATTTTGACGTTGACCTGATGGTTTGAAAATTACATACCCGTCGGACGGTAAACGTGAAGCTTCGCAAAGCGCTTCTTCCGCCTTGGCTGTTGCTGTGTTTGCATCATTCGCATGGGCGGGAAGGCTTACTGCGCCGAGTGATAACATTGCCCAAACTGGGCCGTGTTGAGTTTCAATTACGCTATCGCGAACCACGGAAAGAAAGCGCTCAAGCGCCACTTTGAGTTCAACTTGGTCACACTCATTTAAGATAATGCCAAACTTGCCGCCCGAAAAGCGCGCAATACCGTCGCCGCCGCGCATGACTTGGCGCAATCTTCGTCCCAGTGACACAATCACTTCGTCAGCAACATCAAAGCCATAAGCTTCATTCACAACAGACAGGTTATTTACTGCCGCTATGACGAAGACACAGTTACTTTTCTCGCGCGCTGCTACAGTTATGGCTTCTCCGAGCGCTTCAGTCATACGGCCACGGTTCATCATGCCTGTTAAAGGATCACAGTTGCCGAGGAAATTCAGGTGCTGATCGCGACGATGGCGCTCATCAATCTGTCGAATGGTACCAAATGCCACTTCTGGTGAACCATCGGGGCCGGCATACCAACGACCTTGATCTTCAATCCACACAGCTGCCGCACCATTTCGGCCTTCGCTGCGGAACATATATTCAATGTGGTAAGGAACACCTTTCCCATCATCTCGTGTTTTTGAATTCATGACAGCCTCATACCGTGTCGTGAAATTATCAACATCGAGCAGGTTTGCGAAAAGCTTTCCAGATTTTATACGGGTGGCTGAGCATCCTAAAATGTCCGATGCATTTTCACTCCAGGCAATTTCGTCTGAAGCAATTGTCCATTTGTATGCAGTCACGCCGGCAGCCACTAAAGCTTGGTGGACGTCGTCAGCAATATTTTTAGGTGCGCTGATTGGTTGGTTGGTGTCTGCTGCCTGAACCAGCTGTTCGAAAGAAAAGAGCTCGCTTAACGCCGTTGTCAAAGAATGTCTCCCGAAGTGGGCGGAGGAAGGCCGTTTTGCCTTGATCCACTTTACGCTCCACACGGGTTCGAAACTAAACGGGATTGGTAAATAATCGCGCAATATTCATGGTTAATGAAAGCTGTGCCTTCGTAGATTGCCGCTTTGGGCGTGAAATTGTGCAATTGCGAATAGTTTTGCATCAAAAGCGTACAGAACTTAAAATTAAGTCCGAAAATGCTCCTTTTTATGGCAGGGTGATGGCCGATTCATCATTATTAAGATTGTGTAAACGATTGAATATCATGAAGTATTAGGAGGCATGCAAAATTTGCATTGGTAATTTTGCTGCAATGCACTATGTATGTTGCGTAAGCGAAGAAGATGATCCAATAGAAAGGAACGTATATCATGTTTGAAGTTCTTAAGACACGCATCAACACTTGGAAGCGTTACAACCGTACCGTTTCGGAGCTGCAAGGCCTGACCAACCGCGAATTAGCCGATCTTGGCATTATGCGTGGCGACATCAGCCGCATTGCGAAAGACGCAGTGCGCTCATAATGAATATCGCCAGGCTTTTCCAACGCCAAAAGCTTCGGAAAACTGAGGCCCAACTGAAGAATCAGTTGCAGAGTCTGAGTGAAGCCGATTTGGCCGATATGGGTATCAAGCGGTATCAGCTTGAGACGAAATTGCTGGGCTGACCCCCAGTTCAAAACGAAAGTTGGGCCCGGATGGCACTTTGTCCGGGCTTTTTTATTGGTCAAAATTCATATTGCGGCAATCCGCCTCAACTGGCTGGTTGCGAGTCTCTTTCCACTGTGATAGCGAACGCCCGCGATCAATGTTTGGCCTTGAAACCGAACACTCTCAACTTGAAGGTAATTCAGTGGCGGCAAATCAAATCATTTCAGGTGTGGCTGGGCGTTATGCGAACGCGTTGTTTGATCTTGCATCTGACGAAAAAGCAGTTCCTGCGACAGCCAAAGGGCTGGATGCATTTCAGAAACTCATTGATAACTCAGATGATTTAAAGCGTTTGTTGAATTCGCCAGTGTTTAAGGCTGAAGACCAGATGAATGCAGTATCTGCTCTGGCTGTAAAGTCTGGCGTGGGTGGGCTTGCACTCAATTTTATCAAGTTAATGGGGGTCAAGCGCCGTCTGGCAGCTTTGCCGGACGCGATTCGCGGCTTTCAAACATTAGTAGCAGATGCAAAAGGCGAAACTGTTGCAGAGGTTACCTCTGCCGAAAAATTATCGTCTACACAAATGACAGATTTAAAGACTGCACTCAAAGCCAAGCTCGGCAAAGATGTTTTGCTGACGACCAATATCGACTCGTCAATTCTCGGCGGCCTCATTGTAAAAGTGGGCACAACGATGATTGATAATTCACTTAAAACTAAACTCTCCAATCTCAAGACTGCCATGAAGGGAACCGGCTGATTATGGATATCCGCGCCGCTGAAATTTCGACAATTCTAAAAAAGCAAATTAAGGACTTCGGCAAAGATGCTGAAGTTGCTGAGATTGGCCAAGTGCTCTCCGTCGGTGATGGTATTGCCCGGGTTTATGGTCTCGACAATGTTCAGGCTGGTGAAATGGTGGAATTCCCCGGCGGCATTCGCGGCATGGCCCTGAACCTTGAAACCGATAATGTGGGTGTGGTTATTTTCGGTAATGACCGCGACATTAAAGAAGGCGACATTGTTAAGCGCACTGGCGCCATCGTTGAAGTTCCAATCGGCCCAGAGTTGCTTGGCCGCGTTGTTGATGCGCTTGGCAATCCAATTGACGGTAAAGGCCCGATCAAGGCAAAGAAATTCAGCCGTGTTGATGTTAAAGCGCCGGGCATTATTCCGCGTAAATCGGTGCATGAGCCAATGTCCACTGGACTTAAAGCTGTTGACGCTCTTATTCCAGTTGGTCGTGGTCAGCGTGAATTGATTATTGGTGATCGTCAAACTGGTAAGACTGCAATTATTCTCGATGCGATTTTGAACCAGAAGGCCATTCATCAAAATGGCCCCGATAAAGAAAAGCTCTACTGCGTTTATGTCGCTTGCGGCCAGAAGCGCTCGACCGTTGCGCAGTTTGTGAAGATTTTGGAAGATGCTGGAGCGATGGAATATTCCATCGTTGTTGCAGCAACGGCTTCTGAATCAGCGCCGATGCAATATCTTGCACCTTTTACAGGCTGCACTATGGGCGAATATTTCCGCGACAATGGCATGCATGCTTTGATTGCTTATGACGATTTGTCAAAGCAAGCTGTGGCTTACCGCCAAATGTCCCTGCTCCTTCGTCGCCCACCGGGCCGTGAAGCCTATCCGGGTGACGTGTTCTATCTTCACTCGCGTTTGCTTGAACGCTCAGCAAAGTTGAATGATGCTTTGGGAGCTGGTTCTTTGACGGCGCTTCCGGTTATTGAAACGCAGGCAAACGACGTGTCTGCCTACATTCCAACCAACGTGATCTCTATTACTGATGGTCAAATCTTCTTGGAAACTGATTTGTTCTACCAAGGCATTCGTCCTGCTGTGAACGTGGGCCTCAGCGTGTCGCGCGTGGGTTCAGCTGCTCAGGTGAAAGCCATGAAGCAGGTTGCGGGTAAGATTAAGGGTGAATTGGCTCAATACCGTGAAATGGCGGCCTTTGCGCAATTCGGTTCTGATCTTGATGCGTCAACCCAGAAGCTTTTAAACCGTGGCGCGCGTTTGACCGAGTTGCTCAAGCAACCACAATTCTCGCCTTTGAAAACCGAAGAACAAGTTGTGGCGATTTATGCTGGCGTGAACGGTTATCTCGACGGCATCGCGGTCAACCGCATCCGTGATTATGAAGATGGCTTGCTGCGCAACTTCAAAGACAAGCACATGGATATTTTGGATTCAATCCGTACTGAAAAGCAAATTACTGATGCAATGGGTGTTAAGCTCAAAGCCGCAGTGGATGCATTCACCAAGGCATTTGCATAAGAGCGCGTAATGGCAAGTCTTAAAGACCTCCGCAACCGTATCGCCTCGGTCAAGGCAACCAGAAAAATAACCAAGGCCATGCAAATGGTGGCCGCTGCAAAGCTGCGCCGTGCGCAAGAAGCGGCTGTGGCTGCGCGTCCTTACTCTGAACGCATGGCTGTGGTTTTGGCTAATTTGGCTGGTGCTGTGGCTGGGCAATCTGGTGCGCCGGCACTTCTCGCTGGAACTGGAAAAGACCAAACACATCTTTTGGTGATCTGCACAGCTGAGCGCGGACTTTGTGGTGGTTTTAATTCATCCATCGCACGTCTAGCCCGTGAACATGCAGATAGGCTGATTGCTCAAGGCAAAACCGTAAAGATGATGACGGTTGGCAAGAAGGGCAATGATTCACTCAAGCGCGTTTACGGCAAGTATATTGTTGAGGCGGTTGATTTTCGTGGTCAAAAAGCTGTGCGGTATGACAATGCAACAGGTGTTGGCGCAACGATTATTCGCATGTTTGGTGAGGGCGCATTTGATGTGTGCACGTTGTTCTTTGCGGAATTCAAATCAGTGATTTCCCAAAAACCAACCGCTTTGCAAATGATCCCTGCCGCTGTGGCTGGTGGTGTAACTACTGATTTGGGTGGTGCGGTTTATGAGGCAGAGCCCGATGAAGGCGAAATCCTCACTGACTTACTACCGCGCAATATCTCAATTCAAGTTTTCCGTGCGCTCCTCGAAAACGCTGCATCCGAACAGGGTGCGCGCATGAGTGCAATGGATAATGCCACGCGCAACGCGGGCGACATGATCAACAAGCTGTCGATTAAATATAACCGCCAGCGCCAAGCCCAAATTACCAAAGAACTCATTGAAATCATTTCCGGCGCAGAAGCGCTGTAAGACATTAGAAGGAACCGCAACATGGCAAAGCAAGTGACGGCAAAAGCAGCAGCTGCACCGAAAACCACCAAGAAGGGCTCAGGCCTTGTTGGCCGCATCACGCAAGTCACAGGCGCTGTGATCGACGTTCAGTTTGATGGCGAGTTGCCGCAAATTTTGAACGCGCTCGAAACCACAAACGGTGGCAACCGCTTGGTTCTCGAAGTGGCGCAGCATCTGGGTGAAAAGACAGTGCGCACCATCGCCATGGACTCGTCTGAAGGTCTGGTTCGTGGCCAAGCGGTTTATGATACGGGCACGCCTATTATGATGCCTGTTGGGCCAGAAACGCTTGGACGCATTATGAATGTGATCGGTGAGCCAGTTGATGAAGCAGGCCCGATGAAGACGAAGCTGACCCGCGCTATTCACCAAGACGCACCATCCTTCGTTGAGCAATCAACCGAAGCTGAAATTCTGGTGACCGGTATTAAAGTTGTAGATTTGCTGGCCCCTTATGCCAAGGGCGGCAAGATTGGTCTGTTCGGCGGCGCTGGTGTGGGCAAGACTGTTTTGATCATGGAACTCATTAACAACGTGGCCAAAGCCCATGGTGGTTATTCGGTATTCGCAGGTGTTGGCGAACGCACCCGCGAAGGCAACGATTTGTATCATGAAATGATCGAGTCTGGCGTGAACAAGAAGGGCGGCGGCGAAGGCTCCAAAGCAGCACTTGTGTATGGCCAGATGAATGAGCCTCCGGGTGCGCGCGCCCGTGTTGCCTTGTCAGGTCTCACAGTGGCTGAGCATTTCCGCGATGAAGGCCAAGACGTGTTGTTCTTCGTTGATAATATTTTCCGCTTCACGCAAGCGGGTTCTGAAGTGTCGGCTCTTCTGGGCCGCATTCCATCAGCCGTGGGTTATCAGCCAACGCTGGCCACCGACATGGGCACCATGCAGGAGCGAATTACCACCACACAAAAAGGTTCAATCACCTCCGTGCAGGCCATTTACGTGCCAGCCGACGATTTGACCGATCCTGCACCTGCCACATCATTCGCACATTTGGACGCCACCACAACGCTGTCACGCTCGATTGCTGAAAAAGGCATTTATCCTGCTGTGGATCCACTGGATTCCACATCGCGCATGATGGACGCCCGCATTATTGGTGACGAGCATTACGGCACAGCGCGCCGCGTTCAGCAAATTCTGCAACGCTACAAGGCGCTGCAAGACATCATCGCCATTCTCGGCATGGATGAATTGTCGGAAGACGATAAAACCGCCGTGGCCCGCGCCCGCAAGATTGAACGCTTCATGAGCCAGCCTTTCTTTGTGGCCGAAGTGTTCACCGGTTCACCCGGCAAATTGGTTCCATTGGCTGATACCATCAAGGGCTTTAAAGGCTTGTGCGATGGTGCTTATGATCATCTGCCAGAAGCTGCCTTTTATATGGTTGGCACGATTGAAGAAGCTGTTGAGAAGGCCAAGAAGATGGCCGCTGAGGCGGCGTAACACTTAACCCCTCCCCCGCCCAAGTGGGCGGTACCCTCCCCCCAGATCGGGGAGGGAGGGAATACGCCCCTTCATCCCTCCCCGAAATGGGGAGGGTGTCTTGCAAAGCAAGACGGGAGGGGTCTGAGAATGATGAATTGAGGTTGCTATGGCCGGACTGCATTTTGAACTCGTTTCCCCTGCAAAACTCCTGTTTTCAGGCAATGTTGAATCTGTCACGCTGCCCGGCACCGAAGGTGACATGGGCATATTTGCGGGCCATGCGCCTGTGCTTTCAACACTGCGCCCCGGTGTGGTGGTGGTTTCCAAAGATGGCGGCACGACTGAAAAAATATTCGTGCGCGGTGGCTTTGCCGAAGTGAATGCCAAGGGCCTGACCATTCTTGCCGAAACGGCAATTACCATGACCGACCTTGATGCGAGCGCATTGTCCGCCCAAATCAAATCCGCCGAAGATGATATGGCCGCAGCCAAAGACGACGAAAGCAAACGCCGCGCCAATGAGAATTTGGATCATTTGAAGGGTTTGCAGGCGGGGAGCTAGTAAAGATTTTATTGTTTCCTTGCCTTGGCATAAGCTTGATATGCATCGGGATGGGAATCGCGTAGAAGATGTGATAGCCTATCAAGCTCGATAGTATTCATGTTCCTGTCTGCAAACACCAACATGGATATCCATTCCAGACCCGGTGCGTCAAGTCTGCTTATGCCTGCCTTCGCCAACAACGTTTTAAGGTTCCCTATATTTGACTCGACGAGTTTAGTCACAGCTCCAGTGAGGTCGCCGGTCTTCCAAGCCCAAAGGGCCCGAACAAACCCCAATAGAATTTCGGACGGTTCTATTTTTTTATTTCTCAGTTTTTCTCTTTGGCTTTCTACTCTGTCGATGAGAACCTGTATTGAGTTCTGCCTTGCTAATAATTCCTGCACTCCATCAGCAACAACCTTCCTATCGTTTCGGCGAAGAAAGCCATCAAATTCATCAAAGGTTCTAAATTTTCGGAGCGAGGCTAAGAGATGAATCATCTGCTCGAAATTATCCCCATCTCCTGTCGGTACGGGTATTTTCGTTCGTCCGCGCTGAGCCAAAGCTTCTATACCATCGAAGTAGTCGCCGGGCCTGAATGGAATATCTGACTCAGTTTCTACAAGCAGATTGCTGTTATTGCGCGCATCCTGAATAACAACTCGTATTTGTTCACGTTCACCTTTTTCTACTGTATCTGGTTTCAGCGCCCTTTCCAGAAGCCCTGCAGGTAGCGTTCTGTTTTGCAACAGAGTACGAGCATACTCCACCAGCGCGGGATTTGCTTCCATTATTTCCTCGGAGTAAACTTTCCCTTCAGCCATCCTTGAACCATTCTCACCAGTAAGGAAAAAGACCCTTTTTTCCTTCAACTCTTTCTTGGAGTCATCCTCCTTCAACATCTTTACAAGTTCATCATCCCACTTCTCCCATTTGTAGTTTCGTCCCCATATTCGATCATTTCCTCGGTAGCTTTTTTCGAACCAAGGTTCTCTGGCTGCGACCGATACATGTCCTTCATTGATCAGTGCCAATAAGTTGTTTGGGGAAATAATTACTTTGTTAGCCTCGTACGCGGCGCAAAGCTTCGCAAATGAAGGCCGATGCAAGATCAAATGTTGGCCAGATATGATTCCAGTAATAATTTGAGAATAAACGTAGGTACTTTCAATATCGATCTTTCCGTTTTCGACCTCAATCTTCTCAACATCATCCGGTGACAGCATTACTCTCATGTGACAATCCTATTCAAAAAGAGTGCGAGACGCAAAGCAACATGTCGTACAAACTATGTCAAGGGCAGGAAGTGCACAGGAAATCAGCAGCTTGAAATTTCCAGTCGTTGGACGTAGTGAGACGGGATAGGTGAGGGTGGTTGATTGGGGTGTTGAAGGGCCCTCATCTATCCCATCCGCCTACGCTAAAGCTTCGGCGAGATGGGCCCCTTTCTTCCCCCGCACGCGGTGGAAGACGAAAAGAAAAAGCCCGCAATTTGATTTGCGGGCCTGATGTTTTTATGAAGCTGTGCGAGCGGACCGTTGTCCACCACCTTCGGGGCGTTTGGCCCAATTGGGTTTGCTGCCGGTGCGCTTTGGCGCGCTTGAGCCTGGTGGTCTTGCACTGCCGAATTTGCGTTCGGCGTTCGAGCGGCCGCCTTCGCTGCGGGCTTCGCCTGCAACGGGGCTCCATTCTTTTTTCTTGGCAAAGCCTGCTTGGCCACGGTGGTTTTTACCGCCTTGTGGTTTGGTGCTGCGACCGTTGGGGCGGGTTGCTCCGGTGATTTCGGTTGGCACTGAAGCCTTGCCCAAAGCATGGATCATCACAGGCACGGGCTTGCGGATCACCTTTTCAATATCGCGCAGTAATGAACGCTCGTCACCTGCACAAAATGCAATGGCGATGCCTTCAGCGCCGGCACGCGCGGTGCGGCCGATGCGATGGACGTATGATTCAGGGACATGTGGCAGATCGTAATTGATGACGTGAGATACGCCGTCTACGTCGATGCCGCGTGCTGCGATGTCAGTTGCCACCAGCACCATGATCTTGCCGTTCTTAAATCCAGCCAGTGCTTTTTCGCGGTTCACTTGTGATTTGTTGCCGTGAATGGCCGATGCTGTGTAGTTGGCTTGGGCCAGACCTTTGACTACTTTATCAGCGCCGTGCTTGGTTCTCGTAAACACCAAGGTGCGGGTCATGTTATTATCTTTGAGCAATTCATTGAGCAGGGCAAGCTTTGCACCTTGATCAACATGGATGACGGATTGGTTCACGCGCTCGGCTGTGGTGGCCACGGGGGCCACTTCAACACGCACGGGATCTGTCAACAAGCCAGCAGCCAAGTTTGAAATTTCCTTGGGCATGGTGGCTGAGAAGAACAGGTTTTGACGTTGCTTTGGCAGCAAAGCTGTGAGTTTGCGGATGGCGTGGATGAAGCCCAAATCAAGCATCTGATCGACTTCATCAAGCACAAAAATTTCGACCTTCGATAGAGTTACAGCGCGACGATCGAGCAGATCAACCAAGCGGCCCGGTGTGGCCACAAGAATATCCACACCGCCACGCAGAATTTCCATCTGCTTGCCCAGTGATGTGCCGCCAAACACACAGGCGCGTGAGAGCTTCATGTATTTGCCGTAGGTCTTGAAGCTTTCGGTGATTTGGGCTGCGAGTTCACGGGTTGGGGAAAGGATGAGCGCGCGGCAGGTGCCTTTGGCTGGACGGTCTGCGTGTTTTGCCAAGCGCTCGAGGATTGGCAGCGCGAATGCTGCGGTTTTGCCAGTGCCTGTCTGGGCGATGCCGAGCAAATCTTTACCTTCCAGAAGTGAAGGAATGGCGCGGGCTTGGATTGGGGTTGGCTTGTCATAGCCTTCTGCGGCAAGCGCCTTGAGCAGTGGTTCAGATAAGCGGAGGTCAATAAATGATGTCAAAGTAACAGTCTCGTTCGGAACAATTGGGGAAGCGCCAAGCTTCGTCCGAGTGAGTGCGCATGAAGGATTCATGACGAGCTCAGCCAAGGCGCTAAACCACCCCATGTGAAAGGATAATTCGGGAAATTCGCAGTTTCAGCTAGAACGGCTGCCAATCTGGCGCCTCACATATTCTGTTTGGCTGATTGCGATGAATGTCATATGCTCGTTGCAGTGCAATATGTCAAGGGTTGTGTTTTAGGCATAGCTCGACCCTTGATAAAAACGGTCATTCCGTTTTCGGGAAAGAAAGTGAATGGTTGCGCGGGCGCAAACAAACACGAATATGCCGGTCGAGTGGTCCGGCTGGTTGAGTGCTGCTTAACACCCGCGCTTTTGTGACTATTTTTGCTGCTGGCGAACGCGGCGCCTCCGGAACAATGAGGATATTTCGATCCTAGAGTGTTAATCAGAGTCACCTGCCCACTAGGGCTTTCAGGGTCGTAGTGCCCTGAATTTTTCAATCAACAGCTCTCGAGAGTTTGAACCACGATAGCTCAACCCCGCAAGCGCCACATCTTTCCCAATTAAAGCTACCGTCGCGAACGTTAACCCCTTCGAGGGAAGACGAAACATGACTAGTACAGAAGTAAATGCCTGTCAAGTATAAAATCACATATAGAGAAATATATTTTTCATGTAAGGTTTGAACCGTCATTCCGGCGAAAGCCGGAATCCAGATTTTCCGCAGTTTCGATTATTGAAAGTCTGGATCCCGTCTTTCGACGCTATTGTATGCACATATCTTTCTTGACGTACGGTAACGAGTCTGAATCACTGTGTTGCAGGGTTTTTTGTGACGGAGGGATTTTTGATGGGCATTTTTGGTTATGAGGTTGGTTGTTTTGGTGACTTGCGCCTTCAAAAAGGGGGGCCTTGTTGCACCGTGCGCTGGTTGAGCGGAGCAGTTGTCGGATACGAAGACTTGCGAGCAACCGAGCTAACGAGGTTCAGTTCCATCGATTTTTGCGGAACCCTAAAGTGACAGTTGGCGAGATGGCTTTGAGTGCTGGCTTAGCCACGGGACTGCAAGTGCGTGGCCGCGATATTGCGGTTATTCAAGATACCAGCGAGATCATGGTTGGCCAAGCCGAGGCTGGGCGTGCTGGATTTGGTCCGATTGGGAAAGGCGGAGCAACACGTGGTGTTTTGGTTCACGCTGCCATTGCGATTGATGGCGCGGGGGCTCTTCTTGGGCTTGTTGATCAGCAGGTGTGGACGCGCAAAGGTGGCAAGGTACAAGATGATCGCAAACGGGCCTTTAGCGAGAAGGAATCATATAGATGGTTACAAACGTCTGAGGTTGCGGCCCAACGCTTAAAGGCGGCGCGCTCGATTACGATGGTGAGTGACGCGGAAAGTGACATTTACGACTATTTTGCACAGCGCCCTCAAGAGGTTCATTTTTTAGTCCGGTCGGCGCGAGATCGCCGTTTGAAAAGCGGCGTTTTACTCAGCCAAACCATTGCAGATATGGCAGTTAAAGGGCTGGTTGAGCGGACTATTCCAGCCATTCCCGGACGCAAAGAACGCCTTGCAACGCTCGAACTGCGCTTTGGGCAAGTGACCTTGAATGGCCACAGTTCGGAGCACAATCTTGTTCTCACGGTGCTTGATGTTTGCGAGGTCAATGGCCCTGCCCACATAACGCCAGTTCACTGGCTATTGTTGACCAGCCATGTGATCAATGACAGCTTGCGGGCCTGCGAGATTATAGACCTCTATCGCGGACGGTTCCTGATTGAACAGCTGTTCCGCACCCTCAAAACGGCAGGGTTTAATATCGAGGATGTTGAGATTGAAGACCCTCACGCCTTCATCACATTCACGGCGATGGCCGTCATCGCTGCTGTCAGTGTTATGCAGTTGGTCAAAGCCCGAAGTGGTGGCTCGGGTCAACGCCACGAAGATTGCTTTCAACCAACAGATCGCCCCCTGATGCGCGCGCTGTCACACAAGCTTGAGGGCAAAACCGCAAAACAAAAAAATCCCCATCCAGTCGACGACCTCGCATTCGCAGCATGGGTCATAGCAAGGCTCGGCGGATGGACCGGATATTACGGAAAACCAGGTCTTGCCGTCATGCGGTACGGATTAGACCGCTACAACGCCATAAAGCTTGGAGCGGAGATCGCAAAGAATGTGTGAATCCCATAGCGTCTTTCGACGGGATGACGGACAATATAAAAATTTGGATTTCAGAGATGAGAACCAACATCCAAAACCGCCGTTCCTTTGCTTCGGACTATGGCGTGTTGCAAAAGACGCATAGCATCGGCGAAAGCCGATTGTGGCGAAGTTCCCAACAAACCAGCGAGGTAAAGCCCCGATAAAAAATCACCAGTGCCATTAGGAACCTTCGCCTCCATTGGTGTTGTGATCGTTTCAACGTGCCCAACCGTGATACGAAGTGTTGAAAGCTCATGAGGAGATTTCACAATTGACGTTGCTATCACTTCAACAATATTAAGACTCCGCGCAGCACTAATCGCTTGCTCAGTGTTCTGCACGGCAAGACCCGTCAACCAAGAAAGTTCAAAAGCATTGGGCGTTAGGATTGCCGCCAAGGGCAACAACTTATCGCGAATAGCCTCGGCAACAGCTTGCCCGACATAGAGTTTGCCATGATCACCCAGCACTGGATCAATCAGTATGATTTGGCAGGCGAGCTTCACAATCAATGCGGCAACAATTTCAATCTGTTCAACATTGGCAAAATATCCAGTGATCACCGCATCGAGATTTTTGAATGCGCCTAATTTTTCTAGCGCCGTAATCATTACAACCATTTCGGAAGGAGCGGTCGCACGCCCTTCCGGCTTGCCATGACCCGGATGATTTGAAAGCAAGATTGTGGGGATCGCCAAAACCTCATGCCCCTGCGCCTGCAAGGCAGGCACAATGCAATTAAGACCAACGGGGCCATAAACCACTTGCGAAGAAATGGCGAGCACCTTGCCCATTAGAAAATATTTTTCTCAAACAATGGCTTGTTCGCAGCAATGCGCTCAACGCCCAAAGCGGAAACATCAATGGTGCGGTATTCACCAAAACAAATCAGTTCGGCAATCGCATTGCCGGTGGCTGGGCCTTGTTGAATGCCATGCCCCGAAAAGCCATTGCCGAAATAGAAATTCTCAAGTCTTGGGTGGCGACCAATGATGCCGTTCTGGTCAAACCAATTATAATCATAATGACCAACCCAATTGCCTACCAGCTTTACCGCTTCGAAAGCTTGAATGCGCGTCGCAGCAAGTGGCCAAATTTTTTCTTCAAACCAAGAGTAATCCATTTCCCAATCTTTGATGGCGGGCTCTTCTGCTTCAGTCGGCGTATAGCCCCAAAGAAAATTACGACCTTCGGGTCTGAAATAAATTCCATTGATATCAAACGTCAGCGGGCCCTTACGCAAAGCTTCTGGTGCATCTGGGCAATCAACCACATAAACATAACGCTTGGCAGCAGAGACAGGCAGCTCAAAACCCACCATGGCAGCAACTGCACCACCTGCTGTTCCGGCGGCGTTGACAATTGAACCGGCGGTCAATTTTTCACCCGTCGAAAGTGTGACGGCCTTTGCATTATCATCAATGGCGATGACTTCGGCGTTTATGAAACTCACATCCTTGGCAATGGCTGCCTTGCGGATCAAATTCATAAATTGATAGGGATCAAACCATCCCTCACCTGTGCGGCCAAAACTGGCAGCGGCGATGCCTTCAAAATTCATATAAGGAAAACGCGGTGCCAATTCAGATGGTGACATCAACACAGTGTCAGCACCCATCGATTGTTGCAGCTTGGCATTTTCTTCAAGCACGCCAACACCAGCTTCACTGGCCAAAACCAAATAGCCTTGCTCCTTAAATCCAATATCGGCATCGGCCCCAAATTCGTCTTTCAATCCTCGAACCAATTTCAAACCAAATTCCGAAAGTTTGATATTTTCAGGAGTCGAAAAC
>JAYTUV010000059.1:0-7426 GCA_043744395.1 Aestuariivirga sp. | reverse complement strand
AACGACAAAAGCCGCATCCCTTTTGAGAATGCGGCCACAGCAACTCTCAATCGCGCCGCCGGTACATACGTGGTCGGCGCGAGGGAGTTTGATGGATTAGAGCTTAAACAGCCTGCAGGCTGTCAGCAGATGATTTGCCGGTGCGCTTGTCAGCGACGATTTCGTAACCAATCTTCTGGCCTTCGTTGAGACCACGGAGACCCGCACGTTCAACTGCGCTGATATGGACGAAAACATCTGGTCCGCCGGCGTCTGGCTGAATGAAGCCGAAGCCTTTTTGCGCGTTAAACCACTTTACGGTGCCTTTTTGCATAACTTAACTTATCCTTGTAACAGTTCAAAAAATATAGCCCGGCCGCAACATCGCGCGCCAAACCAATCAAATTCAGGATAAGGGGGTAGGGCCTTTCGCGCTTTTAGTAATAAAAGTGAAGTGCCACGCGCCGATCGGCCGAAACTCGATTTGACGCATATATGCTAGATTGCATTAAATTACAAGCCCTTTGGGCACTGTGACGAAAAGAGTTGATGCACTCCCAAAATGCCGTGCTAAGCAATTTGTCGCGCACGGCGAATCTTTGACTGATTTGGGTTGTGTGTTTGATGTGGGGCGAAGCTTTTGACGTTACATACTGTAAATTGGGCGCAAAAATTGGCACCCTACCGCGTGGCCAGCAATGGTCGTTCAGTTTTTGAAATCATTTTGACTTTGGTGCTTTTTACGGTCTGTTGGGTGGCCACATATTTGGTTTCCTTTGTTCATCCTTGGCTGGCCTTGCTGCTGGCTGTGCCTTCGGGTGGTTTTTTGGTGCGGTTGTTTATGTTGCAACATGATTGCGGGCACTTGGCAATGTTCACGTCGAAAAAGGTCAATGATTGGGTAGGGCGAGCACTTGGTGTGTTAACGCTGACACCCTATGATTATTGGCGGCATTCGCATGCCATGCACCATGCTGGCTCAGGCAATCTTGATAAGCGCGGCGTTGGCGATATTAACACGTTGACGCTATCGGAATACAAAGCTTTGGGGTTTTGGGGTCGTCTTGGCTACCGCCTCTACCGCAATCCCTTTGTGATGTTTGTTATTGGGCCAATTTATCTTTTTATTTTTCAGCAGCGCATGCCGCCCGGCGCATTTAGCCAAGGCAGGGCATCTTGGGTGAGTGTATTTCTCACTAATATTGGCATCGCTATGTTTGTTGCTGGACTTGTTTACTTAGTGGGTTGGAAGGCTGTTTTGCTGATTCATGTGCCGATTGTGATTATCGCAGGCTCGATCGGCATTTGGCTGTTTTATGTTCAACACCAGTTTGATCCAACACACTGGGAGCCCAATTCAGAATGGAACGCGCATCAGTCAGCTTTGGAAGGCAGCTCTTATTATGATTTGCCAAAGCCCGTCATGTGGCTGACTGGCAATATTGGCATTCATCATTTGCACCATCTCTCCAGCCGCATTCCGTTTTACCGCTTGCCGCAAGTGTTGAAAGATTTTCCGGAGTTAGATGAAATTGCAACGCGTCTGACTTTTTGGCAAAGCCTGCGCTGCATTCCGTTGGCGATCTGGGACGAGAGGGCCAAAGCATTGATTTCTTTCCGCCGCGCTCACCTTGCCTTAAAATCAGAGCCTACGGCCGCCTAACTCCTGAATTATTACGAGACAAGGCAACATGTCGCTCACAGTTCTGGCTGTGGCGATTTTGCTTTTATGGTCAGATAGAAACTCGTCTAAGCAAAGTATTCGATAAATCCATTGTCTCAGAGGAACCTGCACATGACCGTTGGAAGCGACATTGAAATCGCACGTGAAGCCAAAATGAAGCCGATTATGGAAATCGGCAAAAAGCTCGGCATTCCTGAAAAAGACCTCGTTCCTTACGGTCACACCAAAGCCAAGGTGCATTTGGATTATATCGATACTTTGAAATCCAAGAAAAATGGCAAGCTCATCCTCGTTACCGCCATTAACCCCACACCTGCGGGCGAAGGCAAGACGACGACGACAGTTGGTTTGGGAGATGGTCTAAACCGTATCGGCAAAAAAGCCATGGTTGCTTTGCGTGAGCCATCGCTGGGTCCATGCTTTGGTATGAAGGGGGGTGCGGCTGGCGGCGGCTATGCGCAGATCGTTCCGATGGAAGATATCAACCTGCATTTTACGGGCGATTTTCACGCCATAACTTCGGCGCATAATCTTTTGTCAGCGATGATCGACAATCACATCTATTGGGGCAATGAACTTGGCATTGATACGCGCCGCGTGGCTTGGCGCCGCGTGATGGATATGAACGACCGTGCGCTGCGTGATATTGTTTGCTCGCTCGGCGGCGTGGCCAATGGTTATCCACGAGAGGCTGGTTTTGATATTACTGTGGCGTCCGAAATCATGGCGATCCTTTGCCTTTCAACTTCGATTGCCGATCTTGAGCGCCGCATCGGCAATATTGTTGTGGCATATAAGAAAGATAAAACCCCCGTTCTCGCTAAAGATATAAAAGCACCTGGTGCAATGACGGTGCTGCTGAAAGATGCTCTCATGCCGAATTTGGTGCAGACCCTTGAGAACAATCCAGCCTTCGTGCATGGCGGGCCGTTTGCGAATATTGCGCATGGTTGCAATTCAGTTATGGCCACACAGACAGCCTTGAAGCTGGCTGACTATGTGGTGACGGAAGCGGGCTTTGGCGCTGATTTGGGCGCTGAAAAATTCTTTGACATTAAGTGTCGTAAGGCCGGTCTCACTCCAGCCGTCACGGTGATCGTAGCCACAGTGCGTGCGCTGAAAATGCATGGCGGTGCGGCCAAGGAAGATTTGAAAGTGGCCAATGTTGACGTTCTCAAAAAGGGCCTCGCCAATCTGGGCCGTCATATTGAAAACGTGAAAAAATTTGGAGTGCCAATTGCCGTGGCCGTCAATCACTTCATTACGGACACGGATGCCGAAATTGATGCGGTGAAAGAGTTCTGCAAAACCCACGGTGTTGAAGCATTCAAATGTATGCATTGGGCCAAAGGTGGTGCGGGCATTGAGGACTTATCCAAACATGTGGCCATGCTGGCGGATAAGGATGCCGCGCAGTTCAAGCCCATCTATGGCGAAGACATGCCGCTGTTTGAAAAAATCAAAACCATAGCCCGCGAAATTTACCGCGCTGATGATGTGATTGCCGATAAGTCGGTGCGTGACCAGTTGAAGGGTTACGAATCTGCAGGCTACGGCAAATTCCCAATTTGCATGGCCAAGACGCAATATTCATTCACCACTGATCCCAATATGAAGGGCGCGCCCATCAATCACACTTTGCCCATCCGCGAAGTGCGTTTGTCTGCGGGTGCAGAGTTTATCGTGGTCATCTGCGGTGAGGTGATGACCATGCCGGGATTGCCAAAAGTTCCATCTGCTGAAGTGATCGGGCTGGATAAGAGCGGGCAGATTGTGGGATTGTTTTAAACCCCCATCATCCTCCCCCTTCAGGGGGAGGTGGCGCAAAGCGCCGGAGGGGGATTGAAATGCACGGCCCCTCCCGTCAAGCGAAGCTTGACACCCTCCCCCGAAAGGGGAGGGATGACGAATAGACTGAGGAATTCAAAATGGCCAAACTCATCGACGGAAAACTTTATGCGGAGGGTTTGCGCAAGCGTATTGCTGTGGCTGTCACAAGCTTGAAGAAAGACCACAACCTCACCCCCGGCCTTGCCGTGGTGCTGGTGGGTGAGGACCCGGCTTCAAAAGTCTATGTCGCCAACAAAGCCAAGCAAACCGTCGAAGTGGGCATGAATTCGTGGGAGCATAAAATGCCCGCCGACACATCAGAGGCTGATCTTTTGGCCATGGTGCAAAAGCTCAATGACGATCCGTCCGTGCACGGAATATTAGTGCAAATGCCCGTGCCTAAACATATTGACAGCGCCAAGGTGTTGAACACCATCGACCCCGCCAAAGATGTTGACGGGTTTCATGTGGTGAATGTGGGCAAGCTTTCCACGGGCCAAGACGCACTCGTTGCCTGCACGCCCACCGGATGCATGATGCTGGCCAAGGACACGCTGGGCGATCTTTCAGGCCTTAACGCTGTCGTCATCGGCCGCTCCAACATTGTGGGCAAACCCGTGGCGCAATTGCTGCTGGCTGAAAATTGCACTGTGACAATCGCCCATTCGCGCTCAAAAGATTTGGCGAGCATTGTGCGCGCCGCCGACCTCGTCATCGCCGCCGTGGGCCGCGCTGAAATGGTGAAGGGTGACTGGATAAAACCGGGAGCCTGCGTGATCGACGTGGGCATCAACCGCATTGAGCGCGACGGCAAAAACAAACTGGTGGGCGATTGCGATTTTGCTTCATGTGAGAAGGTGGCAGGTTCGATTACGCCAGTGCCCGGCGGCGTTGGGCCGGTGACAATTGCGTGCTTGTTGCACAACACAGTGAAGGCCGCTTGCGCGATCAAGGGGATTGAGACACCGGAGATGTGAGGGATTGGTCGGGTTTAGGCCTGTGTAGATTCTTCAGTTGGCTTTGGTTTTGGGGTTGAACGACCAAATCCAAGCCAACCCAATAGGCCAACTCTTGAGATTTCACCAAGAGGGCTGCCTGCGGTTGCACGTTCAACTAGTCGAAGAGGATGTTCATCGAATCGCTTCATCGTTGATTCAAATAATCTTTCTGCCAGTTTTGGATCAATCGACACGGCTTCTTTCCTATAACCCTCGTATGCCTTAGCAACTGCTGCTTTGAATTCGTAATCTTCTGCTAGCCTAAATCTATAACCTATTTGCTTTGTAGCCATCCATGCTAGCCAGATTGGAGCACCCAAGCCTACCGCAATTATTATGAGCTGAATGCTAAACTTCGTGCCGTCCACAGTCGGTTGATCCAGCATTTGCTTGAAAACCGACAACCTATCATGGTTTATCCAAATTGCCGAACCCAATGCGACTAGCAACACTATGATTGCAGCCGCGATCGACCAATTCAACCACCTTGCACGTTCATGAAATGAACCCGCCAATCCAGCAGCAGTAGTAATGCGAAATGCTTCTTCACTCTTTTTTACAAGAGAGTCACTTCGAGTGTGAATTTCTTTGAGGGTTTCAATTATCGAATTTGCTTCGATTAGAGAAGCCTCGATTTTCTTACCATCTGCGCGCGATTGTTCAGCAAGTTGGCTGGTGAGCGCTTGTGCATTCGTCAAATCACTTAACGTAGTTGGCAACGCATCTGCCGCTTCAGATGCTTCATTTATTGCCTTTACTTTATCTCCAAGCAGGCTGAATTCAGTGTCAATTTGGGAAAGTCTCTGAACCTGATTTTGCAGTCTCCGAGCAATATTTTTTGGAATATGGTTTTGATCGGAAATTTTTTGCCAACCAAAAACTTCTTCTAATACGCCGGACACAAACGACATTGTGTCGAGATATGCAGTCAATCCAGCCGCAGGACTTGCTATAAAATTTGGAATTGAGTTGTTTCTCATCGAAGTTAGTGATGCGATCAGTTCGGTAAGCCTTTTTTGATCATCTTCGCCGATTTCAGAACTGATTTCAGCCTGAACTTTTCTGCTAAGGTATATAGGAATTTCGGCTAACTGCTGCTTGCTAATAGCAGCAAGATTCCAGCCATACACCTCATTGAGCCGCCGTGGATCTAGTCCAGAACTTTGTAGGACATTTGCAACTGCATTAAGCTCGTCGGACAACCGACTGATTAGATTATCCATAGACTTTCTGTTTCTCTCATCTGAATTTTTGGTCTGCGCATTTTCTGGTGTGCCATTCGTTAATTCTGCTCACGCCTCAACAAACTCCGCAATGCTCGTCGCTTGTGGCACGGGCAGGTCTGGGGCGTAAGCGGAAAAGCCTGTGGCGGTTTTTTCGATGACGATGGCGTAGTGCGTTGGCATTCCTGAAGATTGCAATTTATAGATGAAATTTCAAGTGTGTTCACATTTGTTCCACAGGTCTGATTAGCGTCCCCCTCCCGCCGTCATCCCCGCGCAGGCGGGGATCCAACTTTGGGTTGGTAATTTGTTCAAAGGAAGTTGGGTTCCCGCCTTCGCGGGAATGACGGACTGGTGGAGAGAATGACGGATTGATGGTGGAAATGAAGGGTGATTATGTTACGGCCTTGCGCTCTCGAAACTGTGGCACGTCCCATAATTTTTTATCCAACACTTGGTGCAAAACTTCTACCGCGTCCCACACATCGGCGTAGGAATTATAAAGCGGTGCAAAGCCGAAGCGCATCATGTCTGGGCTGCGGAAATCTCCGATCACGCGTTTGGAAATCAGTGCTTGCATGATGGCGTAGGATTGGTCGTGGCGCAGGCACACGTGGCTGCCGCGGTGGCTCCAATCACGGGAACCATAAAGTGATATGCCATGCGCGCCGCACCGTGCCTCGGCGAGCTCCACAAACAGCGCACACATTTTTTGCGCCTTGGCATAAACATCAACCATCTCGACATCGGCCCATACATCCATCGCGGCATCCAAGGCTTGCACCGACAGCATAGGTTGGGTGCCGCATTGCATGCGGGTGATGCCCGGTGCTGGCTCAAAATTTTGGGCGAATGAAAATGGTGCAGCATGGCCCCACCAACCCACAAGCGCTGGCATAACCTCATTTTGCAAACGTGGATGCACATAGATAAAAGCGGGCGAACCGGGGCCGCCGTTTAAATATTTATAAGTGCAGCCCACAGCGAAATCGGCGTTCACTTCTTCCAAGCGCCCGGGCACGGCACCTGCCGAATGCGCTAAATCCCAAATCACCAAGCAGTCCTTGGCATGGGCCTTGTCGGTCACCGCTTTCATATCATGGCGCCTGGCGCTGCGATAATCGGTTTCGGTCAACATCACCACAGCCACGTCATCTGTGATAGCATCCATCACCGCATCAGGTTCGACCACTTTCAACGTATGACCATCTTTCATAAATTGGGTCAGGCCTTGGGCCACATAAAGATCGCTCGGGAAATTTCCGGAGTCTGAGATGATGAGTTTGCGGGATGGATTTTTGGCCAGCGCGGCGCTGAGCACTTTGAACATGTTGATGGAAATTGAATCAGCCACGATCACGCTGTCTTTTTGCGCGCCGATCAACCGCGCAATCTTGTTGCCGATCGCCAAAGGTTTTTGAAACCAGCCATGTTTGTTCCATGAAGTGATGAGATCAACACCCCATTCCACATCAACGGCGTGTTTCACCCGCACGACGGCGGCCTTGGGTAAAACGCCCAACGAGTTGCCATCGAGATAAATCATACCTTCGGGAATGCTGAATTCAGCGCGCTTGTGTTTGAGCGTATCGGCGGCATCCAGTTTCAAGGCTTCGGCACGAGTGAACATTTAAATTCTCCTGTGGCCCAGACGTAAAGCAGCTCACAAAACATGGCAATATAAATTGGCCACAAAGAACGCTAAAACCGAC
>JAYTUV010000058.1:0-7442 GCA_043744395.1 Aestuariivirga sp. | reverse complement strand
CCATGGGCTTTGTGGCGTCCGAATATGCTTTGGTCATTTGGACATTGGGCGATCTGTCGGCAATGATTGCAAGCGGTCGCCTATCTCTCAACAAACTCTTTGATGAAGATATGTTGGGTGATGACCTTGAAGCTTGGTTGGCCGAATCTAATTTGATGAAACGTTCATTTCGCAATTGCGCCATCATCGCCGGTCTTATTGAACGTAATTTTCCGGGCAAAGAAAAAACCGGACGACAAGTCACAGTCAACACCGATTTAATTTACGATGCCCTGCGCACCCATCAACCGGATCATCTTTTGCTCCGCGCCGCATGGGATGATGCTGCCGATGGTTTGATTGATATTCACCGATTGGCCGGAATGTTGAAACGCATCAAAAACCAAATCCTGCACAAACCACTAGAGCGCGTGTCGCCTCTCGCAGTTCCCATACTTCTTGAGATTGGCCGCGAATCAATTTACGGCGAAGCAGATGATGCCCTTCTCGCCGAAGCCGCTGACAAGCTTGAAGCCGAGGCCACAAGCCTTGTCTAAACAGCACCGCATTCAACTGTCGGGCCTCGATTTAATTCCCCATATTTCTGGTGCACTTTATGTGCCTGAATATGAAACACTCATCATCTCCGACTTACATCTCGAACAAGGCACCAGCCTAGCGCGGCGCGGCATCCACGTGCCGCCCTTTGATACGACGTCAACGCTGGCCATTCTTGATGAAACAGTTTCAACCATAAATCCAAAGCGCTTGATCTTCCTCGGTGACAGTTTCCACGATACCGAAGGTGAAACCCGTTTGGATGAATCGCATCTTCAAATCTTGCGCAACCTCACCAACACATATGAAACGCTGTGGATTACTGGCAATCACGATCCGCATCCACCGCAATCCTTAGGCGGTCAAGGCGCTGAATCAATTGTTTTGGGGCCGCTCACCCTGCGCCATGAGCCCTCAAAATATCTTAAACATGAAATTGAAATTGCGGGACATCTCCACCCCGGCTGTGGCCTCAACTTGCGTGGACGCCACATCAGAGGCAAATGTTTTATAGCAGATCACCAACGCTTAATCATGCCAGCATTTGGTGCTTATACAGGCGCACTCTCGGTCAATTCACCCGCATTCCACGGCCTGTTCGACAAACCCCAAACCAAGATTTGGATGATCGGGAAAAGTGGCCTGCACCGCTTTTCACTTTAGCTGGACTTTGATTCCATCTCTGAAATCAGTTCAGGCGTAATCTGCCCGGTAACCTTCATGCCTTGCTGCAATTGGAACAAGCGCACCGCATTGGTCGTGCGCCCGCCCAGCTTGCCGTCAGCCACACCGATGTTATAGCCCAATTTGTCCAACAGGCTTTGCGCCTTGCCGATCATGTTTTGTTGTGTCGGTGCAAAAGCCGCTGCTTGCTGTGGAGCAGCGTTGGCACCCTGCCAATTTGTGTCATTCACAGCCACCACATTGGCAATGTCAGGTGCCACTTCAGGCTTCCAAGCCTTCAATCGTGCTTCAATAGATTTCACCATATCAGGCGGGATTGATTTGGCCAAAGCCAATGCATGGGTCTTAGCGTCCACATCGCCTTGAGCTGCCGCTTGGTCATACCAGAACAATGCCTCTGCCAGATTGGCCTTGGTGCCCATGCCGCGCTCAATCAAAACCGCTAAGTTAAACTGGCTGTCTTTCAGCCCATGATTGGCCGCAAGCGTAAACCATTTAATGGCCTTCGCATAATCTGGCGCACCTGCGTCATTACCAGCGCTAATCACGGCGGCATTATGCATGGCCTTCACATTGCCCAAAGCAGCAGCGCGCTCATACCAAGACAAAGCAGCCTGCATGTTTTTTTCAACGCCCGTACCGCGCTCATATAACGTCGCAATCCGGTATTGCGCAGGGGCCAGACCAGTAGCCGCAGCTTTGCCATACCAATAAGCAGCCTTGGCCGCATCTTGGCCAACATTTTCGCCGTTCAAATAACGTGTCGCAATCACAAACTGTGCATTGGCATCGCCCGTCGTTGCGGCGTTGCGGAGTGCATCATTGCCAACAGCAACATCAATAGCAATCGGTGCCGACGTTTTTGGCGCAACAGAAGCCGACAATGATCCGGTTAGAATTTCATCTGTTTGACCAGCGCTCGTGTTTTCGCCCTGTTGTTGCGGCTTGGCAACATTGGGTTCCAAAGGTGCGGGTTCGACAGAAGGAACAGTCGGACCAGGAACCGGTTGCGAAGTTGCAGCAGCATCGGGGGACCCAGCCATGGGGGCAGGTGCGGGCGCTGTTGCTTCAGGCTGAACTAATGCTGGCTGTTCAACTGCCGCTGGCGTTGCCAAAGGAGATAAGTTCGAAGGCACAATCATCTTTGAAGAAACGATAAATGCAACCACACCCAAAGCCAGAATACCCGACAAAATTAAAGTTTTGCGTGTGCCCGTCGCATTGTTGTTTGCAGCCTTAATTTCAGGGGGCAGCTTTAAATCGCCAGCCAGCGCTTGTGGGTTGGCTGCTTTAGCGCCCTTTTTGAAAGGCATTTTGAAACTGAGAAATTTCTTAGAACCACCTTGGCCAAGCTTGGCAGCCCTTGGTGTAACACCCGACAGAATGCTCTTTTGTGAACCAGCAGCTTGGGCAGCGCGGCGCGCAGCGGCAATAAAATCATCTGGAGCAGCAGTGCTGGCTTGCACGGCTTCAGCACCATGCGAGGCCTTGATAACAGCATCAAACGGATTGTGGCCTTGGAACGACATTTCGGGCGCTGCTTCAACGGGGGCAGCGTTCAGCGTCGGAAAGAAATTCTCCGGTTCTAAATTAACTTCTGGTACATCGCTTTGCGCCGCAAAAGGATTGGCCTGAATGTCAGGGGCAGGCTCAAATGCTACGGCTTTAAAAGGATCAGCTGCATAAGCCTCAGGGTGTGTCGGCGCGCTCGCGGCTTGGGCCACACGTTGTCCAATAGCGGCCGTTTCAAGTTCAGAAAGTTTAGCAACAATCTGTTCAAGTGTTTCATGAACAGCTTCAAGTGTTTCCTGATTGCGCGAATCGGACGTATGAGATGCTTCACGCACCGCATGAAGACCCGCTTCCAACGCCATGATTTCAGGCGAGCCCACAAGCGTCACAGGGCCATTGTTTTGTTGGGAAAGAATATGTTGGCCCATCCGGCCAGCGGCTTCTTCTGCCACTTCCTTGGTCCAACCACGGCTTTGCTCAACTGAATCATAAAGCTGAGCAATGGCACGTTCGATGGTTTCGAGGTGCGAAAGCTGATTTTCCGTTTTGCTCAGGCGGTCATTGACCACCGCTAAATGTTGAACCAGTTCGTCGTTTTGTGCGGCGCTGGTTTGCGTGGTCAACGCTTGTTCTAAACGGTGATCAAGCTCGGCCATGCGCCGCTCAAGTTCACCAAGCTGAGGCATGTCTCTGGACTGCGATTGGCTCAGTTCCAGCTTCTGCGTGATATCAAGAATTCGGCGTTCCATATCAGCCAAAGGCCGAGTGTCTGGGCCTTGTGCAACACGGGTTGAAAGTTGTTCAACCGCCACCCGGAGTGCCGTCACATCACGGTCAGAAGCCGTGCCTTTGCTGGCGTCATCAATGCGGGCATTCAGTTTTTCAATTTCACCGCGGAAGCGTTGAATTTCCGAAGGGCTTGTCGAGTTTGCAACAAATGATGTTTGCGCTTCACGCAGTAGTCCAAGAATGCGCTCTTCAATGGTGTGCAGTTCGGCTTGGGCGGTTTGTACAGCCTGAGTTTGTGCCTTGTGTGCCAAAGTTTCAGCGGAATCGCGCACAACATCAATGCGGCTTGCCAAACTATCAAGTTCTTGGCGCAATAAATCTGGGAGATTTGATGAGGGCTGCTTTTGA
The DNA here is from genome assembly GCA_043744395.1 of Aestuariivirga sp. Lineage (GTDB taxonomy): Bacteria > Pseudomonadota > Alphaproteobacteria > Rhizobiales > Aestuariivirgaceae > Aestuariivirga. The sequence continues at coordinate 3,572 of JAYTUV010000058.1, read as the reverse complement.
CTTTGCTCAACGCGCTGCGCCAATTCCGCAAGCCGTGATTCAAGCTGCGAGAAAGCCGGCGCTTGTCGTAACACTTGTTCATTGTTGGTGGTCGAAGCCCGCGTCGTCATATCGCCAATGCGGTCTTGCAATGATTTCAGATTATCGCGGGTGCGCTTTTCTGAAACTTCCAAATGCTCAACAATGTTGCGCACAGCTTTTTCCAAAGCTTGGAAACCTGGGGCTTCTTCTGGCTTTTGTGGGGCAGGTGGTTGCGCTTTTGTGAATTGGCGGCCCAAAAGCGCCAAGCGTTCATTAACGGCTGAAAACGCCTCAACAGTTTGGCGTTCATTGCTTTCAACACGGCTGAGAATTTTTGCAAATGCACCACTTTCTTCAGGCGGTGGTGAAACATAGCGTGGCGACGTTTCGGTTTCGCGTAATGCCAGCCGCGAAAGCTGTTCAGCAATATCTTCAAGACGTGTGGCCGCGCGTTCAATTGGGTGGGTCGAAATACGACCGCGAATAATCTTGTCCGCTGGGGCAGCAGTCTCTGTTTCAACCGCCGGGCCTTCTGCTTGTTCATTGATCGCAGAATTCAGCCATTCCCCCAATGTCATGCCAGAGCGGCGCGCCGCTGTTTTGGCAATTTCGCGCAATTCGGGCTCAACACCCTTAACGCTCCATGGAATTCCTGGCTTCATAAACTTCAACTCTCCGGACTGCGCTGGGGACTGATTTTCAACAGACAAATCACCCGCAACACGGTTTTTCATCCCTCGTTTGTTAACTTTCTTGGTAAATATTGAGTTAACCTGTTGATGTTTTTTGCCAAAAGATCATAAGCACTGTCATTTTAGGGCTTAATCACAAATGACCCGTCTGGCCTTCGTTTCCTCTCCGCTCGACCGCAATGCCAATAATCGCGCAAATGTGGTTTTTATTGCTGCACGTCGCAACGATTCGACCACCCATGTTGTGCAGATCGCGGGCGACACAGTCCGCATGGAGAAGGACAAGCTTTTTACGCTCAATGACCAACTTGAAACTGCTGCGATTTACTTGGGCGAAGACCCCAAAGGGGCTGCATGGTTTGCACGCGCTATCGAACCAAGCGAAACCCTCATTCCAATGCGCTCATTAATGATCGAAGGCGGCCTCACCCAAGAGCGTTTATCAATCTTGGCACAAGCCCGCAGCATCTTGCATTGGCATGAGTCCCATGGCTTTTGTGCCAAATGCGGCGCCAAATCATTTATGGCCGATGCCGGTTACAAACGCATTTGCCCCGACTGCAAAGCCGAACATTTTCCAAGAACCGACCCCGTGGTCATCATGGCCGTGCGCCACAAAGATCAAATTCTACTGGGCCGCCAAGCCAGCTGGCCACCAAACATGTATTCAGCCTTGGCAGGCTTCATGGAGCCCGGTGAAACTATTGAACAAGCCGTGGCCCGCGAAGTTATGGAGGAAGCAGGTATTAAAGTTGGTGCCGTTTCATATGTCACCACTCAACCTTGGCCTTTTCCTTCAAGCCTGATGATCGGCATGATCGCTGAAGCGACCACAACAGAAATTAAACTTGACCCGGCGGAGTTGGAAGACGCCCGCTGGTTCAACCGAGCCGACCTCGAATTGATGTTGGCCGGAACCCACCCCGAAGGCCTTTATGCGTCCCGCCCACAAGCCATCGCCCATGCCGTGGTGACGGCGGCACTCAAATTCTAACGATTTACTTCGCCCTCCAAAATAAATCGTCCCAGCATCTTGGCAAAGCCCAAAAAATGGTCAATTATATTGTCCGACAATTGAGGCATCTTACATGTATCTTGGATTAGATTTCGGCACGTCGAGTGTCAAAGGCGTGATTATAGACGCTAAACAAAAGATTATAGCAACGGCGTCATCGCCTCTCAAAGTTTCGAGACCCCACCCCGGCTGGTCAGAGCAAAACCCTGATCATTGGTGGAAAGCCGCCAATTTGGTCGTGGCAGCACTCCGCAAAGCAAAACCCAAAGCCATTGCCCAAGTCGCTGGCATCGGCATGTCCGGCCAGCAACACGGCGCAACACTGCTGGATAAAAACGGCAAAGTTCTGCGTCCCTGCATTCTGTGGAATGATGCGCGCAGTTTTGAAGAGTGCAAAGACATTCTGGCCGCTTGCCCCGAAGCAATGGACATTACCGGAAACATTCCGCTTGCTGGTTTTACAGCACCTAAACTGCTCTGGGTGCGCAAACATGAGGCTAAGATTTTTGACCAAGTCGCCAAAGTTCTGCTGCCCAAAGATTATATCCGCTTCCGCATGACAGGCACTTATGGTTCCGACATGTCAGATGCGAGTGGCACCTATTGGCTCAATGTCGCCAACCGCAAATGGTCAGACCGCATGTTGTCTGCCACCCACATGCGCCGCGACCAAATGCCGGAACTATTCGAAGGCATAGACGCGACTGGCCAAATCACCCCAGCTCTCGCCAAAGCCTGGGGCATGCCCCTGCGCCCTGTTGTTGCAGGTGGTGGAGGTGATAATGCCGCTGCTGCGGTTGGCATTGGCGCTGTCAAAGATGGTCAAGCTCTGATTTCCATCGGCACTTCGGGCGTGATGTTTGTGTCGAACGATAAATACAGCCCCAATGCTGGCAAAGCCGTTCATGCCTTCTGCCACGCCGTGCCTAACACTTGGCACCAAATGGGCGTCATTTTGTCTGCCACCGCCAGCCTCGAATGGCTGTCAGGCTTGCTCAAAACCCCAGCCCCAAAACTCACTGCCGCGTTGGCCAAAAAACTTGAAGGCCCTTCATCCACATTGTTCTTACCCTACCTGTCGGGAGAGCGCACACCTGTTGGCGACGCGCAAATTCGCGGCAGCTTCATCGGCCTTGCTCATGAAACCGATGCGAAAGAAATGACCCATGCGGTCATGGACGGTGTAGCTTTTGCCTTCCGCGATTCACTAGAAGCTTTGAAAACCGCAGGCACTGACGTTAAGCGCGTCATGGCCGTGGGCGGTGGCACGCATTCCGAACTCTGGCTCAAAATCATCGCCACAGTTTTAGGCGTGCCCGTTGATCTGCCTGTGGCTGGTGATGTGGGCGGCGCATTCGGAGGTGCTCGCATGGCGATGATGGCCGCCACAGGTGCGTCATACAATTCAATCTGCACCGCGCCCAAAGTGGCCAAAACAATTCTGCCCGATGCAAAAATCAGAGCTGCCTATGAAGCTGCCTATCAAAATTACACAAAAATCTATCCAGCGATCAGGAACATCAGATGAAATTTTATTCAATCACCGACCCCATCAAATACGCTGGCCCATCATCTACCAATCCGCTGAGCTATCGTTGGTATAACCCAGATCAAAAAGTCATGGGCAAAACCATGCGCGATCATTTGCGCTTTGCGGTCTGCTATTGGCACACGCTGTGCTGGCCGGGTGGTGATCCATTTGGCGGCGAAACCTTCATCCGCGAATGGCACCATATGGCCGACCCGATGAAGGCCGCAGGCGTGAAAGCCGATGTGATGTTTGAAACCTTGCGCATCCTCGACATTGATTATTTCACCTTCCACGATCTCGACATCGCCCCCGA
>JAYTUV010000057.1:0-28468 GCA_043744395.1 Aestuariivirga sp. | reverse complement strand
GGCTGCGAAAATCCGCAGCAAGAACCATTGATGATCTCTGGAAGGCAATCGGCAACATCTGCAACTTGTTCACCGCAGAAGAATGTTCAAACTACTTCACCGCAGCTGGAATTGGATTCGTTTGACCATCCGATGCTCTAAAGGGATCAACTTCTCTTGTTGCGCTTGGATTGAGTACCATTACTTCAAACGCAGCCATCCAGGGCTTCTGGAGACTCATATGCATTTCATGAAGCAACACTTCTGACTGATCGAGATAGTTTTGGAGGGTACTCGGATCAGGAACACCAACGTCTATGCCCCCCTTTGTCATCAAACCCAGAAGGGTCGAAATCTCAGTCCTCAGCAGCCTTTGGTGAGAGTACTGGTGCTGAACATCATCCTCGGTGATCTGGTCACCAGAAAATCGAATAAGATTATCTCGCCAACAAAAATAAGCGATTGCATGAATGAATCCACGAGAACAGCAAAGCTTTTGCAGGTCAGCGAAAATTTCAGTTTCGCGGCGCGCTTCCTTGGGCGATATCTCTTTTTTTCTCATCATATATCAACCAACAATCTGCTTGCCGGACGCGCCAACTGACAGCAGGTAATATCAGATATCGACAAGGGTGGTTATCCCTTAAACCAAAGGCTGGACAAAATAGAAAAAATATCAAGATAAATCAAATGTTTGCAAGAAGGTTTGGCGCGCCCGAAAGGATTCGAACCTCTGACCCCTAGATTCGTAGTCTAGTGCTCTGATCCAGCTGAGCTACGGGCGCGCATTGCTTGTTATCCAACGGACGAAAGCGGAGCCTGAATAGTATGGCGTGGGCCGGAATGCAAGGGCAGAAGTTTTAGTGCTTTGCGACTTTGGAAAAAGGCAAAATGCGGCCCTTGGTAAAATCTGCTTGGTCTGGAATGCTGATTTCAAAAACTGTGCCGTGTTCGTTAGATGATGCGACTGAAATTTTTCCGCCATGCGCCTCCAAAAGTTCTGCTGAAATGGCCAAACCCAGCCCGGTTCCACCAGCGCGCGCGGCGGTTTGAAAGGCTTCGAACATCTTTGTGCGAATTGTTGGCGGAATGCCGGGACCGGTATCGGCAACATGAATGATTGCCGAAGCTCCATTGCGCTCGCCTGTAATGCGCACAGAATTGTTGGGGCCTTTGCGGGTATCGATTGCTTGGATGGCATTGCGCGTGAGATTGGTGAGGATGCGAATAAGTTGCTCTCGGTCGGCATCAACATGCAACAGTGTTGGCGCATCATTAATGAGTTCAATATCATCGCCGCTCAAAAGTTTGGCCGTATCAAACACTTCGTCAACAACATCGTGCAGACACAGCCATTGACGTCGCGGCGGCAATTCCTGAGCGCGGCCATAGGTGATGGTTTGGTTGAGAAAGGTAATTGCACGGTCGAGTGATGTGATCAGTTTTGGCGCAAAGCGCTGCACCGTTGGATCTTTCACTTCGCCCAAGCGATCTGAAATCAATTGAGCAGACGTTAGCATATTGCGCAGATCATGGCTCACTTTGCTGACGGCTAAGCCGAGCGCTGCAAGATGTCCTTTTTGCTGCAACATGCCCTGCAACTGCGACTGCATGGATTGTAATTCGCGTTCCGCAATTCCAATTTCGTCTAACCTGGTTGAAGGTTGAATGATCCGCCGACGATCCTCGGGCATGTTTCCAAATTGCATCATGTTGGCCGATAGCCTTTGCATGGGCTTCACCAACACGCGGTTCAAAGCAGCAAAAATCAAAGCCGCTACAATGAGCGAAAGTGCAATGGACAAAAGCAGGATGCGCAATCCATAAGCCAGCATCGCGTCACGCATTGGCCATTCATGCAAAGCGATTTCGATGTAATCACCAGACATGGCAGGCGGTTTGTCGATCACGCCAATCAAACGGTCATGGGTTAAGAACATGACCGAGAAAGCCTCCATAACTGTGGGGAAGTAATTGCCCGAGCGGAGATCGAAACTTTCAACCACCATGTTATCTGTCATGTTACGCAAAACCAGTTTGCGCTTATCGCCCCGGCTCAGCGACACAGCTTCAACCCCTGCTCCCTTCAGAATTGTGCTACGCAAATCTGCATCAACAATCTGTCCCGGTGCCGCTTCGGCAGCCAATGCTGCTATTTCGGCCTGCGCCACGCGGGTTTTCAGCCATTGAATTCGAAAGTTTGCAATGGACGGGAGAAAAATCAAAATTTCGCCCAACATTACAAAAACCACAGTGAGCGCCAACACTTTTCCGGAAAGTCCGGTGAGAAGGTTAAACCATTTTGATGTGGCTTTTTGATTCATAATTTAGTTTAGCCCAGCAGTTTCAAAAAACCTAGCGCGCGTCGCAGCAAGGGCTTTTGTGCAAGGCCAGCATAGTTGGTGATGGCCGCGCGTTTGCTCACTTCGCTGTAGGTTGGATAAGGCAGAACCACATTTGCAAATGCAGATATTTTTAATTTTTGCGTCACGGCCAAAACCCAAGGTGCAATCAAATCACCTGCTTGAGGGCCCACAACACTGGCTCCTAAGATCAGACCTTTCTTATTCACGATGACTTTTATCAGACCCTTGGTTTTGGCTTCTGCTTGCGCGCGGTCATTTTCTGCAAAATGCCAACGCAACACTTTTATCCCCTCTCCATGAAGTTTGCGCGCCTCTGCTTCGTTCAACCCAACATGTGCAAGTTCGGGATCAGTATAAGTGACCCACGGAATGATATCGGTACGGTTTTTGACTGGCAGCCGGAACAAGGCATTGCGAATAATCAAACCAGCATGATAACCAGCCACATGGGTGAATTGTAAACCGCCAGCTACATCACCTGCCGCATACACAAATTTATTTGTGGTTCGTAGGCCCGGGTCAACAGTGATGCCACTCTTGGTGTAAGCAATGCCTGCATCCTCAAGATTTAATCCTTCAACATTTGGAACGCGGCCAGCGGCCACAAGCAAATGCGAACCTGTGATTACCTCACCATCTTTGAGAAAAACATCAATTCCAGTTTTTGATTTTCGAATTTCCGAAATGGCCACCTGCGCTCTGATATCAACACCTTCATTTTTTAAGCTCTCCAGAATAATAGCAGTCAGTTCTGGATCATCTTTGGCCAATGGTTGAAAGGCTTCCAACACTGTTACCTTCGAGCCAAGCCGAATATGCGCCTGCGCCATTTCCATACCAATGGGGCCGCCACCAATGATGATGAGATGTTTTGGTAATTCGCGGTTTTTGAATAACGTTTCATTTGTCAGATACGGCACATCTTGCAGGCCGGGAATGGGCGGAACACCTGCGCGCGAACCTGTGGCGATCACAATGCGGCGCGCTGTATATGTGATGCCTTCGGCTTCAAGACTGGAAGTGCCCGTAAAGCGAACAGGGGCGCGCACAACCGTCACACCCATTTTCTCAAACCGTTCTTGGCTGTCAAACGGTGCAATACGCGCAATCACACTGTGCACATGGTGCATCACTTGAGCATAATCGACTTTAGGGCTCACAGCCGCCACACCAAAATGCGCGGAGCTTCGTTGGGCCTGTGCGGCTTTGGCGGCAGCTAAAAGTGACTTCGAAGGAACACAGCCGGAGTTTAAGCAATCGCCGCCCATTTCGCTCTTTTCAAACAGCACAACTTTTTCGCCAAATTGCGCCGCCGCTGCCGCAACCGAAAGGCCTGCTGAACCAGCGCCGATAACAGCCAAATCATATTTCATTTAACGGACTTCCATTTTTTCAAAGCAACGGGGATCAAAGATACAACACCCAGAACTGCAAGTGCGATTAACAATTGCGGTGTGATCAGCGAAGCTGCTGTTATTTCAAATGGGCAATTGGCCAAGCCATTGGCCGCGACACAAACATCATGCACCTTAGTCTGCGCTTCAATAATGCTGCCAAGCCCACGCCCCAACCATGCAAAGGCATAGCTGCCGGGAATAATCCCGATGAATGTTGCCAGCGCATAAGTCCTCAGATCCACGCGCACCAAACCAGCAACGGCATTTATTGCAAAAAATGGGAACGCCGGAACCAACCTCAAAAACAACAGATAATTAAACGCATCATTGGCAAAACCATCCGAGAGTTTTTTAACAAATGGCCCAGCGCGCTCGGCTATTGTGGCGCCCAAAGATGTTTTGACAATTTGAAACACGATAATGGCACCAGCTGTTGCGGCAAAAATCGTTACAGTGCCGCTTAATGCCCAGCCAAATATAAAACCGCCCACAATGCTCAAAATGCCAGCACCGGGCAGAGACAAGGCAACGACTGCAATATAGATCGCCATATAAATCAACACGGAAGCCAAAAGATGATCACGCACATAAGCTTCCAACATGGCGTGGTTCTGAGCGATTGCTTCGAGTGTGAAATATTTTTGCAAACCAAACGCGTAGGCTACGGCAATGAGGCCGCCTAAGATAACAAGGGGTAGCCAACGTCGGATCGTAGATTGAGGGGCCGTTTGGGTCATTGTGTTCATCACATACGTTCATTGGCTGATATAGCTTTAGCTGAACAGGGGGTCTCACAGACTCGTGAGAATGTTTCAGTCGGCGTGTGAACTCTGTTATAAATCAGGGCCACTATGTGATTTCAGGCCTGTAACCACACCTGCGTTGACTTTTACGGTGGCTTATACCATAACCCGCCCATCTTAACCCATTAGCTGTGGTTTTGGTATTGAAACACTTGGCTGTTTTTCAGGTTTTCCTGTTTAATGTCAGATGTTTGCCAGGGCCTTATAAATTAGACGGAGTTTCAACGTGAAGCGTACTTTCCAACCCTCAAATCTTGTCCGCGCGCGTCGTCATGGCTTCCGCTCACGTATGTCAACAGTCGGCGGTCGTAATGTTATTCGCCGTCGTCGCGCCAAGGGCCGCAAGCGGCTCTCGGCTTAATCCAAGTCATTAACATGCAACGCTTGAAGCGGAGGCAGGATTTTGTTGCCGCCGCCAAAGGTGTTTATCAACCCATGCCCGCCTTTGTAGTGCAAGCTTTAGCCCGCAAAGATGACGCTCCAGCCCGCATTGGTTTCACTTGTACCAAGAAATTGGGCAACGCCGTGGTGCGTAACCGCATACGTCGGCGATTGAAGGAAGCAGCGCGTCTCAGTTTAGGTGCGCACGTGAAGGCGGGCTTTGATTATGTCGTCATTGGCCGCGCCGCTGCCGAAAATCGCCCCTTTGAAATCCTACAAGCCGATCTTATCTCTGCCACAGCCAAGCTTCATGCTAAAGCTGACAATTCGCCTGAAACGAGAACATAATGAACCAACAGCCTAACAAAGTTGACCCCAAAAATATGATCATGGCCGTTGTGCTATCCATGCTCATTGTGTTTGGTTGGCAATATTATTACGTGGCCCCGCAGGCCAAGAAAGCTCAGGAACAAGCCGAAGTCGCAAAAGTTCAAGCGGCTAATCCTTCGCCCGCAACGCCAGCTCTGACTGCCGTAAAATCGCATGATGAAGTTATTGCGGCGACCAGCCGCGTTAAGATCGAGACCGATCAATTCTCCGGATCAATCAATTTGACAGGCGCACAGCTTGATGATTTGAAGCTTGAAAAATACCGCGAACAATATGATCCCAAAAGTCCGGCGGTCACTTTGCTCTCACCTTCAGGCACAGCAAACGCTTATTTCGTCGAGCAAGGCCTCACTGCATTGCCGGGTGCCAATTTAAAGCTTCCAGATTCAAAAACTGTTTGGACTGCGCCACAAGGTGCAACTCTCACTCTGGACAAGCCCCTTACACTTAACTGGGACAATGGAGCTGGTCTGAAATTTGAACGCAACATCAGCATCAGCGACGACTATATTTTCACAGTCAAGCAAACAGTCAACAACACAACACCAAACCCTATCCAGCTTTATCCTTATGCCCGCGTTCAACGCCAAGACACACCTGTCATTTCTGGTTACTGGGTGTTTTTTGAAGGCATGTTGGGTGTTCATGACGGCAAACAGGTTGAAAACAAATATGCCTCACTGAAAGATGCAAAGGACGAAGCTGGAAAATCAGTTACCGTCAACAACGCGACGGGCGGTTGGTTGGGCTTCACTGATAAATATTGGGCCACAATGTTGCTGCCCGACAAGCAGACCAAAGTTGACAATAAATATTCGTATATCGGCAATGCTGCGCGGGATGCTTACCAAGTTGAATATGCCACCAGTGCGCCCATCGACATCGCGCCAGGGCAAATTGTATCTTACGAAGATCACGTGTTTGCTGGTGCGAAAATTGTACAAAAAATCAATGCAATCAACGAAAAATACCGCCTCGACAAGTTCGATTTGATGATTGATTGGGGCTGGTTCATGCCCATCACCAAAGGCATGTTTTACCTTCTGTCGTGGGTGCATGGCATTGTAGGCAACTTCGGCGTCGCCATCTTGCTGGTCACAGTTCTGGTCAAAGCGGCCGTGTTTCCATTGGCCAACAAGTCATATGCCTCGATGAGCCGTATGAAAAAGTTGAAACCTGAGATGGATAAGATCAAGGCTGAATATCCTGATGATCGCACTAAAGTTCAGCAGGCCACAATGGAACTTTATAAGCGCGAAAAAGTTTCACCACTGGCGGGTTGTTTGCCGATGTTTGTTCAAATTCCGGTTTTCTTCTCGCTTTATAAAGTGATCTTGACCACCATCGAGCTTCGCCATGCGCCGTTCTTTGGTTGGGTGCAAGATTTGTCAGCGCCAGATCCAACCTCGCTATTTAATCTGTTTGGCCTCATCCCTTGGGTGCCGCCCCATGCTTTGATGATCGGTGTCTGGCCATTGCTCATGGGTGTAACCATGTGGTTGCAAATGCGTTTGAACCCAACACCTGATGATCCAATCCAAGCCAGCATGTTTAACTGGATGCCTGTCATGTTCACCTTCATGCTCGGCACATTCCCTGTTGGCCTTGTCATTTATTGGGCTTGGAGCAACACGCTTTCAGTGCTGCAACAAAGCTACATCATGAAAAAGAATGGTGCGGAGTTGAATTTCTTTGGCAATGTTGCCGAAAGCATTCCCTTCCTCAAGAAAAAGCCGAAGGCAACTTGACCGTAACCTTCACCGATGAGCAACTTCTTGCTGGCAGGCAGTTGCTGAATGGCTCTGCCACCTTTCGCTTAGGTGTTGCCAAGCTGGAACAGTTGCCGCCCCTCAAGGGGATTGAGATTGCTGTCGCAGGCCGCTCAAATGTTGGCAAATCCACGTTGATCAATGCTGTCACGGGCGTGAACGGCCTGGCCCGCGCCTCCAATACGCCGGGCCGAACCCGTGAACTCAACTTCTTTGCAGTCGGTCAAAACGTAACCCTCGTTGATATGCCAGGTTATGGTTATGCCAAGGCGTCCAAAAAAGACGTAAAGAAATGGCAATCCGTTCTGCGTGGTTATTTGCGTGGTCGTGTTGGCCTTACACGCGCTTTTGTGCTCATCGACGCACGCCACGGCATCATGACGCCTGATATTGAAATGTTTGAAATGTTGGATGATGCGGCTGTGGCATACCAAATCGTCATTACCAAATCCGACAAAATAAAACCATCCGAGCTTGAGAGCCTGCACTCCGAAACATTGGCCCTCATCAAAAAACGCGCTGCCGCTTATCCCACAATCCACATTACATCAGCTGAAAAAGCTTTTGGGATTGATGAGCTCCGCGCCGAAATTGCGGGTTTGGCCAAGAGCTAATACCTCCCCTGTTTATCGCATAGCCCCTATTCATAAAATGATGAGCGCACCTCATTTTAAACTTTCATCGCCCCGTGAAATCGCTATAAGCACCCCGAAATCAAAAACGAGGATCACCCATGGCTAAAGTAAGAGTTGCAATTAATGGCTTCGGCCGCATCGGACGCAATGTTGTGCGCGCGATCTATGAATCAGGCCGCACTGATATTGATATCGTCGGCATCAATGATTTGGGCCCAGTTGAAACCAACGCACATCTCCTGCGCTTCGACTCGGTGCATGGCCGTTTTCCACATGAAGTTAAAGTGGATGGTGATTCCATCAACATCGGCACTGACAAATTTAAAGTTACGGCGGTTAAAGACCCATCGCAATTGCCTTGGAAAGAACTCGGCGTTGATATTGCTTTGGAATGCACCGGCATTTTTGCAGCCAAGGATAAAGCCTCAGCGCATTTGACCGCTGGCGCAAAGCGCGTTCTGGTTTCAGCTCCTGCCGATGGTGCAGACTTCACGGTGGTTTATGGCGTGAACCATCAAGGCCTGACCAGGGATCATATTGTTGTTTCAAACGCATCGTGCACCACAAACTGTTTGGCGCCCGTAGCTTCGGTGTTGCATGCTACTGTTGGCATTGACCACGGCTTCATGACTACGATCCACGCTTACACAGGCGATCAACCCACCCTCGATACGATGCATAAGGATCTTTACCGTGGCCGCGCTGCTGCCATGAGCATGATCCCAACATCAACAGGCGCTGCCAAAGCCATCGGCTTGGTGATCCCTGAATTGAAGGGCCGTTTAGACGGCACATCAATCCGCGTTCCAGTGCCAAACGTTTCAGTTGTTGATTTCAAATTTGTGGCCAAGCGTGCCACCACCGTTGAAGAAATCAATGAAGCGATCAAGGCGGCTTCACATGGCAAGTTGAAAGGTATTTTGGCCTATACAACACAGCCAAATGTTTCCATCGACTTCAACCATGATCCACATTCGTCCACATTCCACATGGACCAAACCAAAGTGATCGAAGGCACATTTGTGCGCATCCTCGCCTGGTATGACAATGAATGGGGCTTCTCGAACCGCATGAGCGACACTGCAGTTGCCATGGGCAAATTGTTATAAAGCGAGATGATTATTGATTGAACCAATATACCGTCACCCCGGCGAAGGCCGGGGTCGGGCTTTTGTAAATCAGGTATTTTGAAAAGTTAGCCCAGTCCCGGCCTTCGCCGGGATGACGGCGAAAATACAAGTGGTCGAACCGAAAACCATTTCTCTTTAATTTAAAATGAATTGGTTATGGCCACGTCAGCGGGCGCATGTTCAAACTGGGTTTGTGTTTCTATACCGCTTGATACCGCGCAATGGCCGAGCGTTCGATGGCCGCTGTTACCAATTTATCAAGACCCAGCGCATCGCGCAAAATCGCCAAGAAGCGAAGTTCCTCGCGCCCCACCACCAAGTCAACCGCCGCCACTTCCACAGCCAAAGCATAAGCCGTTTCTTTCAGTTTTGTGGGCAATTGGTTATTCACCAACCCTAAAACCGTGGTCATGCCTTCTTCGTTCTGAAGAATATCGCTGCACTCTTGCACCACCGTCACCAACCGAGAGCGATCAAAGGTTTTAAAGGCAGGCAGCGTGCGCAACAGCAATTCAATTTCCTGCAACTCATCAGTGCTAATCCGGCCTTCGACAGCAGACATCATGACCATAACGTAGATTAAAGCTTGTTGATGAGAGATGGTACCAGGCATGAGAAAACTTTTTCCTTTTTTACCTCCTAAATCGTCACTCCCGCGAAGGCGGGAGCCCAACTTTGTTTGAGGGTGGATTAAAATTCAAGTTGGTTTCCCGCCTTCGCGGGAATGACGAATGGTGTGTGTTCGTCGCGACATTAAGTTTATGAATGATACTTGTCCAGCTTTGGTGTGAATGATTTGACCAGTTCAATGGCCTCCACCAATCCCACGCGGTCAATCTGAATACCCGGTGGAAATGCTGTGGTGAAACGCGTGGCTAATCTCGGATCGAGAATGACAAAACACCCGCGATCCCCCTCGCGTCTGATCAAGCGACCAAAGGCTTGGCGAAGTTTCAGGCGCACTGACATATCTTTATAGGCATTGCCACCAAAGGCTTCTGACCTTGCGCGTTCAAGTATCGTTGGCGTTGACCATGGCACACGGTCAAGAACGATCAGGCGCAAGCTGTCACCTGGAACATCCACGCCGTCACGCACTGCGTCTGTGCCTAACAAGCAGGCATCACGCTCCGCGCGGAACATATCAACCAGAGTGCCTGTATCCATCGGGTCAACGTGTTGCGCATAAAGTTGTAGACCGACTTTGGCCAAGGGTTGTGCAATGCGTTTATGCACAGCGCGAAGCCTTGCAATGGCCGTGAACAGTCCAAGCCCGCCACCGCCCGATGCAATAAACAGCTCGCGGTAAGCGGCTGCAATCTGGTCCATGTCCTCGCGGTTCACGTCGGTCACCACAATCACACGGCTGATTTTTTTATAGTCAAAAGGCGAGTCATAGCCGGCGCGTTTGACCGGGTATGGCAGATGGATGGCCCCCGTGCGCATTTCCGCATTGGTCCAATCATCAGGCACATCGGGCGGGCGGTCTTTGAGTGTTGCTGACGTGATGATCAAACCATCAGCAGAGCGCAGCACAGTGTTGGCCAGCGGCACGGAAGGATCAATCCAATGGCTGTGCAAGCCCACATCCGCTTCGCGGCCAAAGCTTTGATCAATTGAGAACCAATCAACAAACAAGGAATCCGGGCTTGTCAGCAAATGATTGAGCATCGAAATCCAGCCACCCACCACCAATTCGCCACGACGCTTCAAAGAGCGCGCCAGTGATTCAATCCGGCCACGGTCATTGGTGTTAAGTTCTGCTGCTTCATCATCAAGTTTTTTGAGCAACACATTGGCCAGCGCCGACATTGGCTTTTTGAGATCCATCAAAGCTGTCGATAGATCAGCGACGGCATCTGAAAGATTTTCTACCAATGGCAGACAATCAGTCTCCAATGAATTGCTGTTTGAGGCCTCAGAACGAGCAAGCACCTGCTGACGCACCAGTGTTAAAAAATCCTCTGCCGAGCCTTCAGGTTGGCCATTTTGAATGCGCCTTGTCCAGCCGGGGCCGGGCAACGCAGTGGCAGCACGCAAAATCTGCTGGAGCAGTTTTTCAGCATTGTCTTGGTCGGCCACCAGATCACCAATGCGTTCAGACAGGCCCCGCCCGCGACGACGCTCGGTTTCTGGGCCACGCAACCAGCGGCGCAGTTCCGATGCTTCCATCGCCGTCAGGTGCCCTGAGAACGCACTATCAGCCGCATCAAATAAATGATGGCCTTCATCAAACACAATGCGCCTGATGCCGCCGGGTGCGGCTTCCTCATCAGGCGTTGTGGCCACGCCTATGGCTTGGTCAATGGCCGCTTGGTGCAAAACCAGCGCATGATTGGCAATCACAATATCCGCATTGCGCCCGGCCCGCACTGAACGTTCAATAAAGCAGCGTTTATAGTGCGTGCAGCCGGCATAAATACATTCGCCCCGCCTGTCGGTTAATCCCAGTGCGGAAGGGGTTAAGCCCCGCCCCTCGCCGTCGATTGAAACATCTTGAAACAGCGACAAAAGCCAAGACGGAAAATCGCCGCCCACAATATCGCCATCGCGCGAAAATCTGGCCCAACGTGCAATCAACGACGCCAGCAAAGCCGAACGTGCATTAGCCCCCGTCAAGCGGCCAAACACGTCTTGCATGTTGAGCAAGCACGCATAATTTTCACGGCCTTTGCGGATCACAATCCGCTCGCGCCGCTCAGCAGGGTCTTGCACCAGTCGCGCGGTTTCCTGATCTAATTGGCGTTGCAGATTTTTGGTGTAGGTTGATATCCACACCGGCGCATTGTTTTTGCGCGCCCATAAATAAGATGGCGCTAAATAACCAAGCGTCTTGCCCAACCCCGTGCCCGCTTCAGCCAGCAAAATATTATTGATGTCTTTGCGGTCACGCGGTTCAAACGCGTGGGTGGCCATCGCCGCATAATCGCTTTGGGCGGCGCGGGCTTCGGAATCGCTGCCAAGAATTTCAGCCAGAAAGCGCTTGGCATCATTGCCGCTGATGGCTTCTTGGGTGCCGGGTGCGCGGCTGCCATCATCTTCCCATTCTTCAATGCGGTCCCACACATTAAGGCCCGTGGCAAACCCACCCACATCCATTTTCGGATTGGCTTTGAGCAATGCGGCCATAACGGGTTTGGCCCATGGCCAGTTGGCACGCGCTAAGAATGTGGCAAGCTCTGCGGCCTCGCGCAGCAACGGATAATTTTTATTCGAAAGCCGCATCAACAAGTCATCAACCACGGCATGCAAGGTTTCAGTGTCGCTGGCCAATTTCTCAACCGCTAATGACCTTGCCAAACCTGTTGGTGTGGGTGTTGCAATGCGGGCTGGAACCACGAATGCAAACAATTCCGCAACATCAAAATGGCGCTGATCACGTGCTGCACGGATCAGGCTTTTAGGCGCAGAGGCCGCAGCCCCTAAACGTTCAATCAAAAAATGTGAATGACAAATCAAATGTGGGCTGGCCGATAATCGCGCCAGCGCCGCAGCTGCCCCCAACTTTTCGCCAGATACGACAGCGCCAAGCCCCAAGCCGATGGCCGTGGGTGGGGGATTAAATTTATGATCAATCGCGTTCACCACGCTTTCATAGTGGCGAATCTCACGATTGACCACAGCCCACCTGCTGCCTAAAGAAGCCGCTCAACATTTAATTGGAAATCTATAATGACCGCCTCCCCCGCCCTTCGTAGCGCCGCACTGGAATCAAAGGCTTGGCCTTTTGAGGAAGCGCGGAAGATTTTGAAACGGGTTGAGAAATCAGGCCAGAAGTCCGTGTTGTTTGAAACCGGTTACGGCCCGTCTGGTTTGCCGCATATCGGCACATTCGGTGAAGTGTCGCGCACCACCATGGTGCGCCGCGCTTTTGAATTGATGAGCGATGTGCCCACGCGGCTGCTGGTGTTTTCAGATGATATGGACGGCATGCGCAAGATTCCAGATAATGTGCCAGATAAATCTTTCCTCGAACCCCATCTCCACAAGCCACTCACAACAGTGCCTAATCCCTTTGGTGGCGATAATCAAAGCTTCGGCCATCACAACAATGCGATGTTGCGGCGCTTTCTCGACACGTTCGGCTTTCAATATGAATTTGGCTCAGCCACAGAATATTATAAGTCCGGCAAATATGATGACATGCTCATCCGCGCGCTGGAAAAATATGATGATATCATGGGGGTCATGTTGCCCAGCTTGGGCGAAGAACGCCAAGCCACCTATTCGCCCTTCCTGCCGATCTCGCCGATTTCGGGCCGGGTGCTTTATGTGCCGATGAAAGCGATTGATGCCAGACAAGGCACCATCACTTTCAACGACGAAGATGGAACCGAAACCACGTTAGACGTGCGCGGCGGGCGCACCAAGCTGCAATGGAAGCCAGATTTCGGCATGCGCTTTGCCGCCCTTGGCGTCGATTTTGAAATGTTCGGCAAAGACCACCAGTCAAACGCGCCCATCTATGATCGCAATTGCGAAATTCTGGGCGGCATTGCGCCAGAGCACTATGTTTACGAACTCTTCTTAGATGATAAAGGCCAGAAGATTTCAAAATCCAAGGGTAATGGCCTCACCATTGATGAATGGCTGACCTACGCTGACCCAGATTCCCTTTCGCTTTATATGTATAACCGCCCGCGCGAAGCCAAGAAATTGTTCTTTGATGTGATCCCACGCGCAGTGGATGAATATGCGCAGCATTTGGCTGGCTACCTGAAGCAGACTGAGCCCAAAGATCATTTGATGAATCCGGTGTGGCACATCCACGGCGGCATGCCCCCCAAGCTAGAAACCGGCGGCGTTACATTTGCGCTGCTGCTCAATTTGGTTGCCGTGGCCAACACCGAAGACAAAGCCGTTTTATGGGCCTTCCTCAAGCGCTATGCGCCAGACATGGACGCGGCCACGCATCCCCGCCTGGATAAAATGGTGGGCTATGCCATCCGCTATTATCTGGATTTCGTGAAGCCGAACAAGGTTTATCGCGCCTGTACGGAGGATGAAGCCAAGGCTTTGACGGATCTCAATGCGGCCCTTGCAAAATTGCCTGAAGGTTCAACCTCCGAGGCCATTCAACAAGTGGCCTATGACATTGGCCGCCGCGACCCCTACACCACCACGCAGAAAGACGGCTCCGTCGGCGTGGCACAGAGCTGGTTTAACATGCTTTACCAGGTGCTGCTCGGCGAAGAAAAAGGGCCACGTTTTGGCAGCTTTGCGGCGCTTTATGGTGTGGCCAACACCCGCAAACTCATCGCTGATGCGCTTGCAGGCAAGTTTGTGAAATAACCGCATCTATCCTTCCCCAACACTTGGGGAAGGTGTCGCGCAGTGCGCGACGGATGGGGCTCGTGCAGCGAGTCCCAATGTTCACAATTGAACGCGCAGAAACAGCCCCACCCCGACCCTCCCCAAGTGTTGGGGAGGGAGAAGGTTGCTATTTCGGTGACAGTGCATTTAACTATTGCATGATCATTGCAAGAAACATTCGCGCAGCAATAGTTAAATGCACTGTCACCGAAATATGCTGCCGCCAAAAATCTCACTTTTTCTTGCTTGTCTTCCCCTTGGCCGCGGCCTCCAGCGGGGCCACCATTTTTTCATAGAGGCCAAACAGATGCTCCACGCGCTCGCGCTCGGATGCAAAGGGGGCTTTACGGTAAAGCTTATCAACCGCAAGGTCGAGTGTGGTGTGGGCTTTACGCAAATTGGGCGGCATCAAATCAGGGTCGTAAAGATCAGCCAAAGTGGAGTTGGGCCAAGCGGCGCGCGCATCCAGCACGGCCTGCGCCAAAGCTGAAATCTTGGCCTCTTGGTCAGCCGACATTTCCGGCCATGGGAAGGTGTTATAGACGAGGGTGTTCGTATATTGATAATCGCTTTTTGTTCGGCCTCCGGTTGTCCTCATCCATGCCATGTGCATGTTGGAAGTTACGATTGCAAAATCGCCAAGTGAAACTGGACATAAAAACTGCGCACTGCCACCCACAATTATCTCGCCACCAACGATTCCTATCGGGATATATTCTCTTTTCTCTGAGGAGACTTTGGGTATCAAAATGTAATCGCTTTTTGGCTGCCGAATCTCGCCGAAAATATACGGATACTTACTTTTTGCCTGAGTTTGCTCTTTTGGACTTTCAGATCGCTTTTTTGAAACCGATTTTAATCTTTCTAAGATTGCTGCCGATTTTCTAACCTCGGCCAAATTTGAGTCATTTAACCAAATGCAATACCTACTGATTCTATTTATTAACTCGTCTCCACCCCAGAATGGTTTTATCCATTCTGAGCGCACAGTTATATCATCTAGGAGTTGCTTTCGTTCGTCCTCATCGAGTGTCAGGTATCCCCAATCGGTTGCCTCATTGCCTTTTTGAATTTTTGTTCGATCAGTTAGCGCGCTTCGCGCTTTTTGAACGTAAACATTTGCGTAGTCGATCAAATAGGGATTTATATTTTGAGCGATTGAATGTGTTGGCTCTCCCTTCCGACTTTCGTATGTGAACAGAGACGTCTCGGTTTGTTTTGTTTTCGACAATCCGATAATCACACAATGGACGTGAGCAGTTCCTTTTGCATCAGATTGCCACTCAAATGTTCGATGTGCGAAAAATATGCTGTAGCGATAACGCTCAAGAAGCCGACGCCAAATTGGCTCAACCTGCTCCCCTTGTGTAATTGAATTGGTCGCAACGAAAGCGAAGCGTTTTTCAAGGTGCGCTCCCAAATATACGGCTGCCTTTTCAAACCAACAGGCAACATAGTCGATCTCTCCGGAGTTTTTTTCACCGTCAAAAACTAGCCTGACCTGTTTTTTTTGTTTTGCAGATTGTTCTTTTTTGCCAATAAACGGTGGATTGCCCAGCACATAGGAACAATCCTTGGCGGGGAGAAGCGTGTTCCAATCCGTCTCCAGCGCATCGGCATGTTTAATATGCGGTGATTTTTTGAGTGGAATGCGGATGAAAGGTTTTCCAAATTCAAGGCTGAGTTTGTTATTCATGATATGGTCCATCATCCACATGGCCACTTCAGCAATCAGCGCCGGAAACTCCTCAAACTCAATGCCGTAAAACTGATCTACATCCAGTATTGAAATACCATCAAAAGTGAGGTCTTTCTGGCCATACGGATTCAACTCTCGCAGCACCAAAATTTCCAGCTCGCGCAATTCACGGTAGGCAATAATCAAAAAATTGCCGCAGCCACAGGCGGGGTCAAGAAAAGTCAGTTGGCCAAGCCCCAAGCGAAACGCTTCCAAGCCCTGCGCCCGCCCGCGCTTTAATTGTTTCAGCCGCTCAAATTCCGCCTTCAACTCATCCAAGAATAAAGGCCCGATCACCTTCATGATGTTTTTTTCGGTGGTGTAATGCGCGCCCTTTTTGCGCCGCTCCTTGGCGTCCATCACCGATTGAAACAGCGATCCAAAAATGGCGGGTGAAACTTTGGCCCAGTTAAAATTGCAGGCCTCTAAAAGCGTTTCACGCATTTGCGCGGTGAAGGCCGCAATGGGCAAAGCTTCAGCAAACAAATTGCCGTTTATGTAATCGAACTTGTTCAGCTCTTCATCAATATTTTTGTTGCGGTCATCCTTATGTGTGTTCAACACCTGAAACAGTTCGGCCAGTTTTGAACCTGTGTCTGAACCATCGGCTTGAGTGCGGTTTTCAATGTAATCCAGCAGAATGTCGCGCGGTTCAAAAATGCCGGTGTCATCAGCAAACAACATAAACACCAGCCGCACCAGAAAGCGCTCTAAATCATGACCCTTGTAACCAGAGGCTTCCAATTCATCATGGATGGTGCCCATCAATTCTGAAGCTTTGACGTTCACCGGGTCTTGGTCTTTAAACACCCGCTGTTCACGGCCCGAAATAAAATTGAATAGCTCAATTTTATTGGGCAGTTCGGCCAGTTTGAAAGACTGCGATTGCCTTGTGTCGCGGTCGAGCAATTCAAAATTCTGGAAATCGCACACCAATTGAAAGCGTGGCTTTTCAAAATCTTTCAGCGCATCAAAATATTCACCCGCTTGTTCCGCAGCCTTGATCAAATCACGGCCAGCGCTTTTTTGTTCAATCAACAAGACCTTTGGCCAGAACAGATCGATAAAGCCAGATTTATTATTCAGCTTTTTGACATGTTCTTCATAACGCGCCACCTGCCTGCGTTCCACGCCGAAGATGTTGAAGAACTCATTGTAAAACGTTTGGGTTTCACCCTTTTCATAGGTGGCAGATGCATGCTTCTGGGCAAAGGCTGCGGCGCGGTTGCGCAGTTCATTGGTGCTCAGGCGCATTCAGCTTGTTCCCCCACATTGGGTCAAAGGCATCCCCAACGTCGTCTTCTTGAGCTTGCAAGACTTGTTGAGGTGATGACCCATTTGTGGAGACTACCCATGTATGGCAGGTTCACCGAACGGTGTCAACACCTAATTTCACTTCGTAAGAATAAATATTTTTATTCAGCTTTTGCGTCTTACTGGCTCGCCCAGATAATGCGTGCCATCCAATCCACGTCCTTCATGTCCAGCGTCTTGGTTTCGTGTGCTGCATTGAACGATGCCAATTCCAAGGTGCGGGCTGTCTGGCGTTGCATGATTTTGGCCATCACTTGGCCGTCGGATGTGCGCACCACCACGCGGTCGCCTTTGCGCACTGTGGCGGCGGGCGAGATGATGATGGTGTCGCCTTCGCGGTAAACCGGTTCCATCGAGTTGCCGGTGATTTCCAAACCATAAGCCGCCGTATCGGTTACACCCGGCACGTCAATTTCTTCCCAGCCCGAACCTGCGGGGAAACCTGAATCATCAAAAAAGCCGCCCTTGCCTGCTTTGGCGAAGCCGAGCATGGGGATTTGCTTGAGGCGTGGCGCTTGGCCCTTGCGGCCTGACAGCAAATCCATAAATTCTTCAACAGGAGCACCCGCCGCATTGAGCACGCGCGAGATGCTTTCCATGGTTGGCCAACGCGGGCGACCATCAGGGCCGGTGCGCTTTGATGGGTTGAAAGATGTGGCATCCAGGCCAGATTTTTTGGCTAAGCCAGATGCTGAAAAGCCGTAACGTTCAGCAATAGTGTCAATCGCTGCCCAAACTTGTTTGTGTGAAAACATTGAATTTCTCCGCTATTTTATTCTTTGCCTCGGGTAGGAACCGATACCTCTGATATCGGTGATTGTCCAGCAGAAAATTAGCTTCTAAGGAAGATTTTTTGGAGGCCCATATTGCAGATTCTTTTTAAAATCATTGATGCTGATGTTTGGGACGAAGCTGTCGTCGCTGGCCAGTTTTCTGGTGCGGCCATTGACCTGCGCGATGGCTATATTCATCTTTCGACATCAGCTCAAACCAAGGAAACTGCAAGGCTGCATTTTGCGGGTGTTTCCAATTTGCTCATGGTGGCGATTGATGAAACGTCAGTTGCCAAGAATTTGAAATGGGAACCCTCGCGCGGTGGGCAATTGTTTCCGCATGTGTATGGGATGATTGATCCCGCGCAAATTCTTTGGGCCAAACCATTACCTTGGGACGGTGGGGCCCATGCGTTTCCGGCGGAGTTCACGTAATGGGGCTTGCTGATTTAGGTTTCGCACTGGCCAAACCCTTTCTGCACAAGATGGACGCTGAGCAAGGGCACCGCTTCACGATCAATTCTTTGAAAGCGGGGTTGGGCGGCAGACAGGGGTTGGTCACATCGCCCAGCTTACAGACCAAGCTCTTTGGCCTGACATTTCCAAATCCGATTGGCCTCGCTCCGGGCTTTGATAAAAATGCCGAAGTGCCAGATGCCATGTTGGCCCAAGGTTTTGGATTTGTTGAAATCGGCACTGTCACCCCGCGCCCGCAACAAGGTAATGCCCAACCTCGTTTGTTCCGGCTCATTGAAGATCAAGCTGTTATCAACCGCATGGGTTTTAACAATGATGGCCACGAGGCTGTTTTGCGCAGGCTGGAAGCGCGGCGCAACCGGGGCGGAATTGTTGGGGTGAACATAGGTGCGAATAAAGATTCGACCGACCGAATTGCTGATTATGTTTTAGGGTTGGAGAAATTTCGTGACGTTGCAAGCTATATCACAATCAACATCTCATCACCTAACACGCCGGGTCTTCGTAATATGCAAGGCCGCTCCGAGTTGTTGAAATTACTTGCTGCTTTAAATGCCAAACGAAAATCCACTTTGCCAATGTTTTTGAAAATAGCACCTGATTTGGCCGAAGCTGATTTGCAAGATGTGGCGGATGTGTGTGTGCTGGAAACGATTGATGCGGTGATACTATCCAACACGACTATTTCACGACCACGGCTGAAATCAGTTCATGGCGTAGAAGCTGGTGGCCTTTCGGGCAAGCCGCTGTTTGATCTTTCAACCCAGCAACTTGAGTTGTTTCATAAAATGACCGCAGGCAAAATTCCGTTGATTGGCGTGGGTGGTGTTTCTGATGTTGAAACCGCGTGGGCGAAAATTCGCGCTGGTGCGTCGCTCATTCAGCTTTATTCAGCGCTGGTTTATCAGGGGCCTGCATTGATTGGTGAAATTTGCAAAGGGCTTGAACAGAAATTGAAAGCTGGTGGACTTGCCAATCTGCGAGATGCGGCCCAACGCTAAAACGGACTGTCTGGCAAATAGCGTGCAAAGATTTTTGCGGTGATGCCTTTTTCTTCAAGGCGGTCCATTGCGTAATCCAAAGCTTCGCGCAAATTAGGTTGATCAATATCAACCAGAAAACTCATGCTTCTAGAAAAGCTGGCACGATCAATAAAACTTTGCCCGAGAGCAATACAACAGCCGCGAGAGTTGGAACCCTTCAACCAAAATGAGGCATGAAGACTGTCTGTAAAAGCAGCGTCAATTGACGCTGTGCGTAAAGACTCTAACAATGAATTTTCATCGCCGAATGGGGTGAGAGCTGATCTTTCATAATATTTTTCAAGAAACGCCCCGTGGCTTGTTCCCTTTACATAGCCTAGGCGGCGACCGGCGAGATCCCGCGCATCTGGTTGCGTGAACGGCATTCCGATACGCGTGATAAACCGCCCCGACGAAAAGAAATAGGGCTTGGTTGCCAAGGCAATTTTTAAAATATCCGGCGTCAGTCGCATTCCCGTGACAATAACTTGGCCTTCATGGTTTTTCAGCGCGGGCAAAAGTTCTGCAAAAGATTTCTTCACAACCTCGCAATTGATTTTGATTTCGGCACAAGCTGCAACTGCAATGTCCACTGAAATGCCGGTCATTGCAGCATTCTTGCTTTGAAAGTTAAATGGCGGATAATCAGCGTCTGCCAATAGCTTTATCGTTCCCGTTGGATATTCCAGAGGAGCGATAGCGCCGGGATCAACATGGCGAAAAAGCTGAAATGTCGCCACAATATCATTTGCGGCCCACGCTCCTTGAACTGGAGTTCCTACAACCCAAAGCAGTAGCATAAAAAATAGGTGCACTCTACGAATAGTTGTCACAGTGATTTTCCTCGTCTGTAAATTTAGTGCGCGGGGCCGCAAATTAACATTCGCATAGGGGAGCCAAAATGTCAGCACTATATGATGCGATAGCGAGTGAAAAGGCTGATGTTCACAAAAATCAGACCGTAAGCTCTGATCATCGTGATATTCCGGAACTTCCAAAACACCTTCTGGGTCGTCTCTTGAGGCGTCTGAGTGTTGCAGAAATGCAGTTTGCCTTACGCCACAAGCTTTTACCGGTCGCATGGCTGCCGCATTTAACACTGTTTGCAGCCGTTGATGGTTTGGGGGAACAAAGTGCTGCAGATATGGATCTGCGCCCCGTGGCGCACATAACCGCCCACAATTTTCAAATTGCAGTTCGGCAAATTCTAGGCCCTAAAATACTGTGCCATGCCGTTTATCATTTAAGACAAAAAAATCCAAAATACTCCGCTCATAAACGCATAACACTACCACAACTTCTTTGGCTCGTGATTGCAGGTGCGGTTTATCTCTGTGGTCTGGCAATGTTGCCTATTGATACAAGCCTTGCTTTGACATGCATTTTTTTGTCTATGTTTTTTTTAAGTATTGTTGCCTTGCGTCTTATGTGTGTCTTAAATCCACATCAAAAAAAATCGATAAAGATAAACCGAGCGGACGACCATGAACTTCCCACATATTCTGTTCTGGTTCCGCTGTTTCGTGAGACAGGTGTGATCCATCAATTGGTGTCAGCACTCGACCATTTAGATTACCCGGCCTTATGTATCAAACGCACCAAGATCATTTGATTGATATAGCATACAATAAGGCATGGCGGAATCCCTAGTTCTCAAAAATCTTGCTGATAAGCGCAAAGAAATCGAAAGCCACATTGGAAGCCTAGAGCAAGACCTTGAACAGGCGCGGCGTGATTTATCTGCGATACTCGCTGCAACTAAAGTGTTTTCTGCTGAGGGCTACAAGGTCACGGCTTACATGCAACTCACTAAGCTATTTCCGCGCCATGTTCTGCCAAAGCTTTGCCAGACCGCTTTAAATGAGGCTACGGCTGGCATATCCACAACTGGCATTGCAGCCCACATAATAGCCGCCACGGGCCTAGATCAAGGTGACAGGCACTTGCGCAAGTCAATCGCTTATAAGGTCGTACAAGTCACGAGGCGATGGGAACGGGAACGGAAAATTGTGAGATTGGGAAAGGTCGGCGGGGCGATAGTGTGGACTGCTAAATTAAAGGCCACGCCATTGCTATGAACTGACATGCCGACTCAAGATTTTTCATTCTTTGGGTATTTGAATCTGGGGCAACAAAAATTTCGCCATGCTGAACATCAATCGACATGCATAATCGATTTGCTGGTTCGCGATCCGTTTTTAGGTTTTGGTCAACATGTAGTCGAGCCATTGATGCAACATACAAACCCATGTCTCTCCTCTTGGCTTTAGCACTATCTGTTTCAGCATCATCTTGTGTCATTCGCAAAATTGCCGCTCCAATTTCATCTTTGCCCTTCTTGGCCCCGTGAACCATAAGATCAGCGTAAACCGATACATTAACCCCTGATATTATCAGTTTTGATTGTTTGGTTGGCGCTTTGTGGAAGTCAAAACTTTTAAGCTTATTTGACATTCCTTGTATTGCGTGAAGTACGTCAATGGAATTTTGAGCGTCGTCTCTCATTAGCGGGCTAAGCGACATGTCAGTCTTGCGTTGGTCTAACATGCCCTCTGCTGTAACAAGGGGATTCACAAGTCGGTTAGCATCTGATAAGTAGGCGCATATGGCTGGTCTAGCATCCTTGTAACGTATAATTACAGAGGTTTGGGGAAACTTGGAACGCTTGATGATGCCAATTTTTGCCGTTTCTGATGATATCATATAGAGAGCCAAATCATTTGCAGAGATGCGGGGCGGTTTTGGTAGAGGAAGAGGAAGAGAAACCATGGAACAAATCCTTGCTAGTGCGAATCTCGATAACGGCAAGAGTATCCATGTCGCATCACTTGCTCGTCAAACGATAATTGATGCTGGTGCACAACATCTAGGGTTTGAGGGATATTTCCTTTTTGAATGTAATCACACGCCTGAAAACAATGGCATTACTGTGCTTGGTAAAGCGACTTCGATAGAAGCCGCTTTTAGAATTGTTGATATTTGGCAAAAGCGTTAAGCGCTTCTCTGCCAATATCCCTTCCAGTTGCGGCTAACAGGATGCGCCATAGACAGACTAACTATGTGATATGCGATTGCGCCGTTATCGTCACGGCGATGATCTTCTAACCAAGCGGCATGGGCTGCATATTGATGTAAGTATCGGGGTGAAACACTATGGTGTTGGCCTTGCGCCATGCGGCGCAAGCGAGAAAAAAAGCTTTCGGCTTGGTTTGTGCAAGCGCCATCATGGCAATAAGCTTCACTGTGATTGATACGGCTAACAGGGTGGCTATCTGCCAAAATATCCCAATGAGTTGCTTCGTCGGCATGGATTGCAGCGCCGCTCTTGGTTACGGCTTGAATGAACTCCACGCCATCGGCTTCACTGCGAACTACAGCCGTTAAAGTGCGGCCCTTGCGTTCACGGGCGACGATAACCACGCGGCGCGTTCCAGTTTGGTGCTTGGCAAGGCGGCGATCAACCCGATCTTGCGCATAGTTTGCAGGGCGAATATGCCCGCCGTGATATTGGCCATCCACTTCCACTTGGCCGTCAAGCATATGGCCATTAGTTTCAGCATCCATGGCTTCGCGCAGCTTATGTGCGAATACGAAAGCAGTTTTATATTGCACGTCAATATCACGCGAAAGCTGCAAAGCGGAAAGACCTTTGGCGGCATTGCCTACGATGCAAATAGCCGCAAGCATATCCACAAAGGCAAGTTTGCGAGAGGCGAATATTGTTCCGGATGTAACCGAGAATTGATGATAGCAGCCAGCGCACTTGAACTTGCGACGTGTTGAGATTTGATAAGCATCAATACTGCCACAACGTGGGCAAACTGGCTTGCCATCATTCAAAGGCCAGCGGAACTTGCAGAATGTGGAATAAGCAGCATCTTCACCGCCCTTGTAAATCTCTTTGAGAGACAGGGTGCGGGCGGCTGCTGATAGAAGAAAGTGTTGCATGTCATCATATCCAGTGATTATATACACCGTATATAGAGACTTGAATAATCAAATGCAAGGGCTTATATCATCAAATATGATGATATATGAGATTTCCCATGATTGAAGGCCCGCGCAAAAGCAATCCAGTGAACCTGGAGTTTGAAGAATTGGCAAAAAATATCCTGAAAGGTGAGTTGAAGCGCAAAGGCGTTACCTATGCTCAGCTTGTCGAGAAACTGGCAAAGATTGGCGTGGTGGAGACAGAGCGCAATTTGAATAACAAGATAAGCCGTGGAGGATTTACAGCTGCATTTATGATTCAATGTATGCGCGCGATTGGCGCTCAAGATATGAGGCTGTGACATGGTTGAATTTCTTTCACACCAACAGGGCGACCGAATTATTGTGGAGTATCACTTTGATGAGACTGAATTAAATAGGACAGCACTCAACATTGACAATGCCACTGAAAGCACTCTATGCAATAGCGGAGGCTTACGACATCCCGACTGAAAAACTATTTCATAGTCCTGATCGCCCGAGCGCGGATGCAATACTTAGCGAGTCGCAACCTAAAACAGTTCGGTTGGCTATCAAAGATAGTTCAGGGTTTGGTCAACGATGAAGAAACAGGAACTAGCGGATAATTAAAAACAGGGAAAAATCGACGATGGAAAGACGATCAACTCTAATGTTGAACAATCATTGTTGCGGGTATCGGCAAATTGGTTGGAGTTTATCTGCTTTACTATTACTATATTGCTCACCAGCGGTAGCGGAGCTTTCGGCGAGCGACATTGCCAGAATAATAGGCACTTCTCGATGGGAACCGAGATGTACCATTGATGCAATGACCGATAAAGAACGTTGCAGCGTCAACAATTTATATGCTGAGATGTTTATCATCTTAGATGAAAAACGTGAGCCAAAATATATTTGTGTCAGTGGCCATAATTATGCAGGCAAGCAAGCTGTAATCCGCGTTGACAAAAACAAACCTTTTAATACCGATGAAACTGGCTGCCTAGAATCACCAGATTTACTAAAGCAAATGATCGCAGGGAAAATCATACTGTCGTACAGATACAAATGGCCCACAGAACATCCAATCGACAGATATGGGGAATTGGATAGTCTTTCCTCCGCATTGAAAAAAGTTAAAGAAATAAAATAGTGCCTCCATGGTTCGCAGACGGGTCTAGAGACTTGCGTTTAGACTAGCGGATTGCAAGGTTACCACCACTTGTGTGGATAATATTCTGCCGGTCGAAAACTGCTCCCATGGCTTCCTTATCGTAATAGCTTGCCATAAAGGAAGTCGCAACTTTGTGCTTTCGGAGGCAACCGTCACGGTCAATTTATCAAAATTAAACTCCGCATTCTTTTTTGTGGCGCTATCAAGTATTTGGCTCACGAGTGCTTTTGGCACCCGTTGTTCAAAACTATACATGAACTCGCTGAGATTTGGGACTTTACCTGTTTGCCCACGTTCTGCCGCAAACCTAGGGGTTGGCAGTTCAATTTTCTCAGTCGATCCTTCCACTAAATTCGACACAAACGAAATACACCCCTCAACGCTCTCAATTTTAAAAGCGTAGCCTGAAGCATTGAACCCCATGGCGACAAAGAGCATCACCAGATCGTCTTCCAGTTTGTCCGTTTCTACAAAAACCCTTCCTATGTATATCCCTTTCTCCCCATATGTCGTGACATCGGGGGAGGGCAATAATTCGGATGGAATCTGGTTCTTTACGGTTTTGGTGTCTGCTTCTGGCAATTCACGGGCAAATTGACGGGGCCATGATAACCATATCATCCAACAGGTCATGGCCAAGGCGAGCAGTGCTGGCACCCACCATGGAGTTGAG
The DNA here is from genome assembly GCA_043744395.1 of Aestuariivirga sp. GTDB lineage: Bacteria > Pseudomonadota > Alphaproteobacteria > Rhizobiales > Aestuariivirgaceae > Aestuariivirga. The sequence goes on along the minus strand of JAYTUV010000057.1, from coordinate 3,183 downwards.
AATAGCCAAGCCGACCAAGCCGGAAGTTTTTCACCCATAAGCTGGCTCCAATCGTCTGGCAGCGTCGTTTTGCCTATCCAGTCGATGATTTTTGGTAACACCGACCAAAGCCAAAGGAATGCAGCTAATAGCCACCCCGCAATCTTCTTTAGATACTCTTTCATAGCCGCACCCTGCCGGAAAAACCCTAGCAAGTGGAGTCCCAAACGTTCCCCACCTCATGGCTTTTGCCCTTGGTGCGTTTGATACATAAGGCCGAGATTACCCTAAACACCTTCTCGATCTAAAGCTTATCTTGGAAGAAACCGACATTTCGATGCACCGCGCAATTGCACGAATGGAATTGCCTCCTCATTTTGAAATCATTATTGTACCTGCGGGAAAGCCGCAAACCAAACCTCGGGCCCTTAACTATGCACTGCAATTTGCGAGGGGAGAGCTGCTTACGATCTATGATGCCGAAGATGTGCCAGAGCCAGACCAGTTGCGAAAGGCCGCTGCGGCCTTTGCGCGAGGGCCAGCAAACCTCGCTTGCCTGCAGGCCGAGCTGACATTTTACAATCCGAATGAAAATTGGCTGACGCGGCAGTTCACCGTTGAATACGCTATTTTGTTCGGTTTGATTTTACCAAGTTTGGCGCGTGAGCATTTGCCTTGGCCACTGGGTGGAACTTCAAATCATTTTCGCACTGAAATTTTGCGCGAAGTTGGTGCTTGGGATCCGTTCAATGTTACAGAAGATGCTGATTTGGGTTTGCGGCTGGCGCGGTTTAATTATCTCTCGCAAGTCCTCGACAGTAAGACCTTCGAAGAGGCTAACACTGAATTCGGAAATTGGATTCAACAGCGCGCACGCTGGTTCAAGGGCTTCATTCAAACGTGGCTCGTCCATATGCGTAATCCGTGGACGTTGCAGCGGCAAATTGGCTGGGATGGTATTTGGATTTTCAACACCACTATTCTTGGCACTGTATTTTCGTCATCTGTACATCCCATATTTACGGGCGTTGCTGCCTATCAATTATGGTGGAACTGGGATCTGCCGACGACGTCCTCGCCCTTAAACATCGTTCTTGCTGGCACAAGCTTAGCTGTGACTGCAATCGGATATGGCACGTCGCTTTATGCAGGTTATGTGGTGACGCGGCGTAAGGGCCTTTATTGGTGGTCAACCCTTCTAACCATGCCGTTTTATTGGATTTTAATGGGAATTGCAGCTTGGCTTTCGCTTTGGCAATTTATCGTTGCACCATTTCACTGGAACAAAACCAAGCATGGCCTGTCGTCTCTCACCACCGCTCCAGTGGCTTACTTTAAACCCATTGATACAATGATGGCGGGGCCCAAAATGATTACAAAGATCACGGGCAGGAAAAACAAAATCATCGGAACGGTGAGTTTGGGTGGCAATGCAGCAGCCCGCTTTTCCGCATCAGCCATGCGGTCATTGCGGTTTTCTTGGGCAAGAACGCGCAGCGCAGAACCCAGCGGCGTGCCGTAACGTTCTGACTGGATCAAGCTGGTCACAACCGATTTTACTGTTTCTAATCCGGTGCGCTTGCTCAAATTATCAAGTGCTTTTCGGCGATCGCCTAGAAATGAAAGCTCGGCGACTGTTAAAGCCATTTCTTCAGCAAGAGGCACGGATTGGCTGCCAATTTCTTTGGAAACACGGCCCATTGCCGGCTCCAAAGCCATGCCTGATTCAACGCAAATAAGCAAAAGATCGAGCGCATCAGACCAGGATTTTTTGATTGATTTTTGACGTTTAGTTGCAAAATTCTTCACGATAAGGGCAGGCAAGTAGAAACCAATCAAAAGACCCACCATGGCAGCAGCAAGGCGCAGATTTGGTGGAAACTTTGCTGCACCTGCCGTTGAGGTGTAGATGAATGCAATCAGAGCGAGGAGAATTGGTGACACCAAGCGCATGGCCAAAAATGTCATCAGATGTTTTTCGGTTCTGAGACCCGCTTGACGTAATTTTTCGCGCGAGGCTTCCGCTTCAAATATCTTCCGTAGGTTCAGCGCATCGACGATCTGGGTATATGCGCTTGGCTTTACTTTTTCGCGCAGCCGCACTTCGGTATTTGCGAAACTGGCTTTTTGTTGAGCCTTCAATTTATCGCGTTCGGTCGCAACAAGTTTAGTCCGAGCTTGAAGCTTATCGTTTTCAAAAAACGGAGCCGTAACTGTGATGATTGTACCAAATACGGCCAATCCCGAAAAAATCATCAGAAGAGTTTCGATTTGGAAGAGACTGCTGAGGCCCATAGCTTTACCTTAAATTGACTTGGTCGATTCCAACTATATTTGGAAATTGATCATCTTTTTCATTACCAACACACCGCAGGACATCCACAAGCCACTGCCAATCAAAAGCATATGGCCCATTTCAGTACTATAAATCGGGTTCATATAAGCGGGGTTCAAAAAGGTCAGAACCACCACAAGGATGAATGGCAAAGAACCGATGATGGCGGCAGAAGACTTCGCTTCTTGGCTGACTGACGCCACCTTCTGTTTCATTTTTTTGCGGTCACGCAACACACGTGACAAGTTGCCAAGTGCTTCTGACAAGTTACCGCCCGTTTTAGATTGGATTGCCATCACGATGGCAAGAAAGTTTACTTCTGGAAGGGGAATGCGGTCCACCATGCGTTCGAGACCTTGGTCAATTGAAATACCCACACGTTGGCCTTCGACCAATTCAGAGAATTCTGGGCCAACAGGCGGGCCTGATTCTGTTGCAATAATCTTCATTGCCTCGGTTACCGGCAGGCCAGATTTTAAACCACGGACCATGACGTCCAATGCATCCGCAAAATCATTTAAGAAAACATTTTGACGACGTTTGCGCAAGGTTTTGAGGATCCAACGCGGAAACCCGAAAGTGCCAACGAATACGACTGCCAAGACGACAAAAATGTTGGGAAATACGATGAATGCGACCACACCAGCACCCAAGCCCAACAATATAGCTGATGTCCAATAGGCTCTCACCGAAATTTCAAGTCCGGCCTGCTCGAGATTGACCCGAAGGCTGGCCCGCTTCTTTTTTGTTTCTTTTTCTTGCTTGCCAACTTGCTTCAAAGAATCTTGAATTTGGCGACGGCGCGTGTCTTTTGAATCCTCGGCAAAGCGGGACTTAAAAGAGCTGCCGAAAGATTCGGTCTTCTTGCC
>JAYTUV010000056.1:0-28497 GCA_043744395.1 Aestuariivirga sp. | reverse complement strand
CCGGTAGCCGCCGTCGGCCATGAATTCCAGCCAGTCGGCATTGCTGACCAGCCTTTCGGCCAGTTCGAAGGGCTCAAGCCAGACCCTGTGGCGCGGGCCCTCATTGTCGAAGGCGAACCCCTTTCCGTCGTGGCCGATCTCCACCAGCCCGCCCTCGAAGCGGACGAAGGCGGCGGGCGGCGGCGCGCGGGCGGGTCCAGGCGTCTTCGGCGGCGCATAGGCCGGCTGCAGGGGCGACTGGGCGAACAGGTGCAGGATATCCATCAGGATCAGCTCCTGATGCTGCTCCTCATGGGCGAGGCCCAGGTCCAGCAGGTCTGCCAGCCCGCCTTGCGGACCAGCCAGCAACCGGCCCATCGCCTCGTCCACGTGGGCCCTGTAGGCCAGCACATCCACAAGTGAGGGCCGGGTCAGGAGGCCCCGCTGAGGTCGCGGCTGCCGGGGGCCGAGTGCCTCGTAGTAGGAGTTGAACAGGTAGTGGAAACGCGGGTCGAAGGCCCTGTAGCCCACGAGGTGCGGCGTGAGCAGGAAGGTCTCGAAGAACCAGGTGGTGTGGGCCAGGTGCCACTTGGTAGGGCTGGCGTCCGGCATCGACTGCGCGAGCTGGTCCTCAGGCGTCAGCGAGCGGGTGAGCGCCTCGGTCGCCTGGCGCACGGCCCGATAGCGGCGCCAGGCCTCGGGCGGCGCAACGGCCGCGACGGCGGGCGACAGACCTGGGTGGTCCCTGGACTCGGCCATCTCGTTCCCCCGAAGCCCCGCGCTGCACCGGCCGGCACAGCAGAACTTGGGGGCTCGCATCCCTCGCGCCAACACCGTGGCCCGGAAGAAGTTCCGAATCTTGCGTCGAACCCGAGCACCGCGGCCTTTGGAAAACGTTATGCAGTTCCAAGCGTCACGACCCTGAATCGCGCTGCGCCTCACCCTGCGCGTAGAGCGGTGAGCCGAAGATGCGGACTATTTCACGCCGCCCATAGTGCTGCTGTAGGTCGAAGGGGATGACGCGGCGGGTCGAGTGGCGACCGTTGCGGCGAATAGGGCCCGTGGGCATGGCTGTCTGCACCGTTCCAAGTGTAGCAGACATGCGGCGCTTCGGCTTTCTAAGTAGCTGACTTCGCCTATTCTTTTTGCCGATCAAGGGCTTAGAAAAGGATGGCGGTGACGCAGGGATTCGAACCCTGGATACCCTTTCGGGTATGACGATTTAGCAAACCGTTGCCTTCAGCCACTCGGCCACGTTTCCACTGTTCGGGCTTTTGCCTTGATTTGTTGTGATGTGCAAGCTCCCCAGTGCCGATTTTCGTCAGAGTTAACGAAATCTTTGTGTGATTGGCTGAATTGTGCTCTATATGGGTTGTTTTAATGAGGTGGGCCATGCGTCTGAAGTTTGTTTTGATTGTTGGGGTGGTGAGCTTAGGGTTTGTTTCACCTGCATTTGCTTATGAAAAATACATTCCACTGGGCGCAGGTTATGCCACTGGCACAAACGTGCTTCCAGAATTAAACAGTGAAGAAAGCGCATTCACAGTGCAAACTGACATTTATGAAACTGAGTTGTATCGCCAGCAGCTAGAGAAGCGTCGCAACCAAAGCTATCTCAGTAATTTCAGTTCAAACCATGACGTATCAACATCCGATTTTATTGACTATTGAGATCTTAAAATATTTTAGCCCGCATTGCATTTGCAAATGCGGGCTTTTTATTGAGTTGAATCAGTGCACCGTCAACATGGCGCGTGCTTGGCGCTGTGCTTCAGCAACATCTGTCGGTGACATTTCACGAGCAACATCACACCGATATTGCTTTGCGGCTTCGTTGCCTTTCATAGCGGCAATGTTAAACCATTTGTGCGCTTCAATGTTGCTTTGAGCAACATCACGACCCAAGCAATATTTCATCCCGAGTTCAAAAATTGCATCGGCATTGCTGCTAATTGCGTCAAAGGCGATTGTGGCGTTTTCAATTGTGTTCATTTTAAATCCCATCCTGTTTCGTTGTCGGCCACTTTTGCGCGGCTCGTTGGATTTGAAATTGACGAAAAATTTTCAATGCCGTGTTAAGAGTCAGGCTTAAGGAAACTTAAACAGTTTTTGCGACGATTTTGGGAGGATAAAATTTATAGTTTTAGATCAGTAGGTTAGTTTAAATTAACAACTAATTCACTGCATTTTGTTCACTTGAACTTTACCAAACTCAATTGTTTGATCTAAGGCGCAGTCGGAACCGCCAATGTCATTGTGATTGGAAAATGGTCAGAGCCGGCATATTCGCCAATCTGTTGTTGACTGAGCGCTCTAATTTTATGACTCACGAAAATATGGTCAATTGCCAATTGCGGCAGTCCGTAAGTTGCCGACCAAGTCGGTAAATAAGTCAGACGCTTATAGTCAAGGCCATCTACAATTGTTTGAGTGATGCGTGAGAACGGCGTCGCATTGAAGTCACCCATTAAAATAATCTGACCTGGCACCGTTTCTATGTAATTTATCAAAGCCATAACCTGCTTGAGTTGTGAACGTTGATGAGGGAAGCGACTGGTGTGGACCCCTACAATTGTAACTCCTCCATATTCTGGGCCCAGTTTGGCGGTGATAATGGCAGGCCCATCCCAATATCTATTGCCGGTCACATCTGAAAGCGGTGTTTTTGATACGATCGCAAAATCACAACCATTCACATTCCAACAGGTCACTTGATAAGGATAGCGACTTCGGAGCTGGTCTAGCACCGGTTGTCTATCGGATTCAAATTCGATCAGGGTCATGACATCGGCATCAAGGCGTAATACCTCGTGCGCAATCGCAGCAAAATCCTGATTATTGAAATAAGTATTAAAACTCGCAACTTTCAATGCGCGCTCACTCGGTTCTAGCGGTGAAAGTTTTGCAACTGCGTTGGCAGATACATAGTGAGGCCAAGCGCTATAACCAGCTACCAATACAGTCAAAATGACCGCGGCAACTAAGCTTTTCAATCGCGGCGACGCAAGGCCAAGCGCACACGCGATAACAAGAAATAAAAATTGAACCGAAAATTGGGCAAAAATATCAAAGCCGATCCAAATATGGCCTAGCCTTGCACAAAACAATCCAATCAGGCCAAGTAGAAGTCCTATCGCTGCGCCACTTCTATCTCGGTGTTTACGGCGTTTTGGAGTTTTTGGCTCAGACGGATGATTTTGGTTCGCGGGGCTTTGAAAATAATCTGCAGTCACGCGTAAATCCTAATCCATCAAGTGAGTCTGCTCTCCATCGGCAGAAGTTGTTCAGGTGTAGCAAAACCTGGCAACTCTTCAAACCTCTTCTTCCAAGCGCTCACATGTGGATAATGGCCCGTGTCAACGCCACCTTCCGCTGCATAGCGCAACACGCCATAAATGGCGATGTCGGAAATTGTCGGCTTCTTTCCACCAATCCATTCCGAGCGGGTGAGTTCCAATTCTAAAACAGAAATGGCCGCGCGCGCTTCCGTGTCATACATAATGCGCACTTCATCGCCAAATTGACGTGTGCCACGCGCCCTCGCCCGCAGGCGGAACACTGGAATTGCCAATTTATCCCAAGCCCAAAACAACCATTCCGTTACGCGTTGTTTTTCGACGGGAGTCTTACCCTCAAATTTTTCAAGAACCTCAGAAAGGTGAATAAGGATGGCAGCAGATTGAACTGCAACCATTTGGCCGTCGCGCAATGCAGGAACTTGGGCAAAACGGTTCTTCACCAGATAATCGGGTTGCTTGTGCGCACCTTCGCGCAGATTCACGTGAATGTAAGAGAAAGGGTGTTTGCACAATGAAAGCATTAAGGCCGCCGTATAGGTTGGGCCAGACGTTGCAAAACCATAAAGCGTAAAACGTTGCTTCTCAGCAGGCGTCGGCCCGCGAACAGCCGGAGCCTTTTTAGGCGCAGATTTCTTTGCCACGACTTTTGGTGCAGCTTTCTTCAAAGGCATCGACTTTACATTTGCCCGCGCGGCTGGCTTGGCCATGAGAGCATTCTCCTATAATCATTTGTGTACTGATAATCAGCACACGGACTATAGCGCAAGTGATTCGGTTTTGGAAATAGTTAATGAATTATTGCAACTATTGGTTAATATTGAGTTTTTGGCCCATTTAAGTGCTCTTCAACTGCTTGAACACCCAACCTTTGCGCCCAAAATGACGTTTATCCCACTTAACAAGTTGCTCATCTGAAACCAAAATCTTAACCGCAGCTTTATGCACGGGGTTAATCATGGCTATCAACTCCCCTGGTGAAGCAGCAGATGGCAAAAGCGCCACTGCAGTTGGTTTTGACAGCTACCATTTGTCACCCCATGCTTTCGAGGTTTCTAATTTCGGCGGCGCTTTGCGGGGGTATTTTGTTACTATCAGTTCGTCTGGAATAGTGATTTCAACAAAACCATAATTGCGCGGAATGCACTTAAAGCCAATATGCGCCAATAGTTCTAATTTTGCGCCCGAAAGACTTGTTGCGGCATAGACGACCTCTTGACCGATGCTGTTCCACCGTCCACCGACAATTGCTGCACCCAGACCACTGTAGATTTTGTGGTTCAGAGAGGCGATGCGGTAGAGCTTCAAGCTAAAACTCTCTATTCCGTCTAGGCTGGCAAACCGTAGATCATCGAATTCAGAATTTTTTCGACTGCTCTAACACCCCATTCAGTATCGGTCTTTGCTAGAGGCGCTTCTCCGAGAGCAGGATGCTTCTTTTCCAGAAACTTCTTTGCCAATTTTTCATCACCAAAAGCTTTGGTTGCCAAAACTAAAAGATACAACACTCGTGTGACGCGGGCGTCGTTCGAAGTCTTGTTCATACCAACAATTGTGGCATACAGTTCTTTGGATAGATCGGATTTAGTCTTTTTAAAGTAAGCATATTTCTTCCGGCGATCAATCAAATTGAAAAGCTTATGTTTAGGGTCAACAGCTTTTATAGTTCGATCCGCCAAATAAGTGCTGACACCGTTTTTGGCCATTTTTTCAAAGCCTGAAAAATCACCTAACTTATGGGCATGTTTGTTCATTGCTAGTATCCGCTGTTTAGTGCGTTATCTGGACTGGAACATAGTATCACTTCAAAAGAATTAAAGCCCTAATTTTTTCCTTAGAAGATCGTTGACTGATTGAGGGTTGGCCTTGCCGCCTGTCGTCTTCATCACCTGCCCTACGAACCAGCCAAGCATCGAAGCTTTGACTTTTACGGCTTCAACCTTGTCTGGGTTTGCGGCGATGATTTCGTCCACGGCTTTCTCAATCGCGCCCATATCGGTCACCTGAATCATGCCACGTGCCTGAACGATTTCAGCTGGGTTGCCACCTTCAGTCCAGACAATTTCGAACAGGTCTTTGGCAATTTTGCCGGAAATGGTTCCCGCTGAAATGAGATCCACAATGCCGCCAATTTGCGCGGCAGAGATTGGTGAAGTCTCAATTGATTTGCCTTCCTTGTTCAAGCGACCAAAGAATTCATTGACGACCCAATTTGCAGAAAGTTTACCATCGCGGCCCTTGGCCACGGTTTCGAAAAAATCAGCGGAGGGCTGTTCCTGCACCAGCACCGCAGCATCATAAGCCGATAGATTATAGCTGCTCATAAAGCGCGCTTTCTTATCATCTGGTAATTCAGGCAAACTGGCTTTGACCGAAAAAATCATCACTGGATCAAGCTTCAGCGGCAACAAATCAGGATCAGGGAAATAGCGATAATCATGTGCTTCTTCCTTAGAGCGCATAGACCGCGTCTCGCCCTTCTTGGCATCATAGAGACGGGTTTCTTGATCGATTGACCCACCATCTTCCAGAACACCAATCTGGCGGCGGGCTTCATAATCAATCGCTTGGCCGATAAACCGGATGGAATTCACATTTTTGATTTCGCAGCGCGTGCCAAATTCAGCGCCGGGCTTGCGTACCGACACATTCACATCGGCCCGCATAGAGCCCTGCTCCATATTGCCATCGCATGTGCCGAGGTAACGCATAATCTGGCGCAGCTTGGTGACATAGGCCTTGGCTTCATCAGCCGAACGCATATCAGCGCGCGAAACGATTTCCATGAGAGCGCAGCCAGAACGGTTGAGGTCAACATAGCTCATATTCGGATGTTGATCGTGGAGAGACTTTCCCGCGTCCTGTTCCAAATGCAGTCGCTCAATGCCAACTTCAATGGATGTCTCAGCAACCAAATCAATCGTCACCACCCCCTCGCCTACGATGGGTTGTTTGAACTGCGAGATTTGGTAACCCTGCGGCAAATCGGGATAGAAATAATTCTTGCGGTCAAACACCGACACTTCATTGATTTGCGCTTTGAGGCCAAGACCAGTGCGCACGGCTTGCTCAACGCAAAACTCATTGATGACGGGCAACATTCCAGGCATGGCGGCGTCTACAAAACTCACATGATCATTCTGATCGCCACCATATTCCGCAGAAGCGCCCGAGAACAGCTTGGCCTTGGATGAAATTTGCGCATGAACTTCCAACCCAATGATGATTTCCCAATCACCCGTGGCACCCTTTATCCAATCTTTCTTATCCGCAACGCGCAAAGCCGATTCAGCTAAACTACCCATATCTCAAACCTCTGATTTGGCGCTGTCGTAATGGAGACGGGGGTGCGATTCAAGGGGTTCAGTTTGTGTCAATTTTTGATTTGATTCATAATTTGGTACCTTGAATGCGAAAGTGACCGAACGACTAGCGCTTTTGACCTTACACCAAATCCAGTCCATCTAACTTTGGTAAGTAAGAATAACAGGTTTGTGGCTCTTAACATGATATACTGGGGTCGCTGTAGCATTGCATCGAAAACTGCTATCATATCTGCTTGTTTGCATGCTGCGACATTCTGAGGACTGATCAAATTGGGGGATATTAAGTCAGGGGAACCGTTCGGGATGGACCTTAGAGAGGTCTCTACTGCAGATTGGAGTTTGGCGATTCAGCGGATCATACACGATTTGCGTTCAGATTTTATCTATGCGCCACACTTAGGAACTATATATCGCAAAGTTGAGAAGGAACTTGTAGACATCGTTAAGCGAGAGCTTAACGATGGCCAATACAAGCCAGGTCTGCCGCTAACTTTAGAGGTCCCTAAGTCGCATCGCATTAGAGTGAATGTTAGTCCACCAAGAATGGGCCCTGCATATTCGCGTCCCGGCAGTATACTCTTACCGAAAGATAGATTGCTTTACCAGATTTTGGCCGACAAAGCAGCTCCAATCATTGAAGCAAAAACTGATAAATCTCGTTCTTTCAGTCACCGACTCGAAAGCGGAGATGGAGCCAGTATGTTCAAACCGACACGTGTATGTTGGGGGGAACTTCAGAAAGCGCTGCAGTTGCATTCGGCAGACAAAAAGAACAAATATATTTTGAAGATCGACGTTGCCAACTTCTTCGGTTCCTTGAACCAACATACGATGATTAACGTGCTAGCGGACGCGGGGTATCCAACAAGCTACCTTTCGCGATTAGAGGCAATACTTACAGCTTATACAGGCAACAGGAGCTCCCGAGGAATCATACAAGGAATTTATCCATCGGATCTACTCGGAAACTTTTACTTGGAACCCGTCGACCGTTTTCTTGCAGATCAAGATATACCTTCGGCCCGTTATGTTGACGATATGTATATTTTCCTCAGCAGCGTTGATGCATCTGAAAGCCTAATGAGGCAACTGATCCCTGAGCTTCGTAGTTATGATCTTGTTCTGAACGAAGCCAAGTCGGCGATTATTCCTAAGGCTTCATTGAATACTGAGGAACCAGACCTAGAAGCATTATTCAAAGAGGCAATAGAGGAAATTTCAGATCAGCTTGAGGACGAGGATTTTGACTCGGACTACGGATTTCAATCTGAATGGGAAGATGAAGATGACGATGACGATGACGACGCTGAAGATTTAGAGCTTAAAGCTACTAAAGTTCTTTTTGACGCAATCAACGATCATCCCGGACACGAAGAAAGCATCGAGCGTTTTTGCCTTCCGCTATTCGCAAAAGCATTTTCTGATTATGCCTTAGGCCATGTCATTGAAGCTTTCGCAAAGCGGCCATCAATGACGCAGATTTATGTTGCTTATCTTTCCAAGTTCCTGCCTGCACGCTCGACTTACGATTTTCTCACCCAATGTCTAGAAGACCGGACGTTGGTTCATTGGCAACAAATGTGGATTCTGGCGGCGCTGCTTACTAAAGAGCCTTTGGACGAAATTCCTGTAACACGGGCACTTCAAATCCTTAAGGACGGCTCGGTCCACGATGCTGCTAGGGCAGTTGCTGCGATCTACGTGGGAAGGTACGGCGATATAGTTAGGCGTAAAGCCTTAGCAGGGGTCTATAGTCATGTCTCTCCATACATACAATCTGCAATCTATTTTTCATCTCAGTATTGGCCGAAAGTTGAACGCAACAACGCGAAGGCGCAATGGGGCGCTCTCAATCCGTTGAACGAACTGCTATCAAAAGCCATAACCAAATAGCCAAACAAATGCTTCGACAGCGAGAACTACCTGTGAAAATGAGGGTATTTTACTTCACAATGGGACAGTGCAACCACTTATCTTCAAAGTTCAAATCTCTTAGTTAGAGCTTCCTCATCTCTTTCCCAATTGACCAAATCAAATAAAGCGCGAAAAGCAAAAGCACGATCATCACACCCAGAAAACCGCGATCGTTGCCTTTGATCAAGAGTTGGCCGTCTGGCGTAATGTGTTGCCAGATGTTGATCCCAATAAAGAGCGCCATCAAGGCTGCCGCGCCGATGCTGCCGTTGCGCAACACGACGAGGATCAGGCGGCCGATGGGTGAGCTATCGGACATCAGCTAATTACTTCTTGCCCTTCCAAGCTGATTTCTTGGATTTGAAGAACGGCACGTCTCCGCCGACATTGGCGGCGGCTGGGGTTTTTTTGAATTTGGGGCGGGCCACTGGGTATTTTGGTGCTTCGCTTTCAACGCGGGGGGTGAACTCGCGGGCGGGTTCGGCTTCGACGCGAGGTTTGTATTCGCGTTTTGGTTCAGCATCGAATTTTGGTTTGTATTCGCGTTTGGCTTCGCCTTCAAACTTTGGTTTGTATTCACGTTTGGCTTCGCCACCGAATTTTGGTTTGAAGTCTTTCTTGAAACCATCTTTGGGGCCACGATCAAACTTTGGCTTATCGCCAGCGGGATGCGGTGGGCGATCTTCGTAGGCAGTGCCGCCACTTTCAAATTTCTTCTTGGCTTCATAAGGCTTTTTATCGCCGAATGATTTCTTACCCTCGTAAGGTTTCTTGCCGAAATCTTTTTTGCCTTCGTAAACTTTTTTCGGGCGTGGAATATCTGAGCGTGGAACGGGTGCAGAAGGATCAAGCAATGAGATTGTTGGATCATCTGGCTCGGCAATCAACATGGCGGCGGCAAAACGCTCGGCAGCTTCGTTAGAAATTTCAAAACGGGTTTCGCTGTCGGTGATTTTGATTGAGCCAATATCAGGCTTGGTGACTTTACCACGGCGGCAGATCATGGGCAGCAGCCATTTTGGATCGGCGTTGTCTTTGCGGCCAATGTCGAGTTTGAACCATGTGAAATTACGTGGGCCAGTGTCTCCACGTTCACGTTCGCGGCGCGAAGGCGCTGGCTCGCGGAATTCATTGCGGGCTGGGCCTGGATCAAACACATCTTCGGCTGCTGGCAACCTTGAACGATAGATACGCACGAGGGCCGCAGCAATTTCTTCTGGTGTTTTCATGGCCAGAACATTTTTGGCCAAATCGAGTTCTTCTTCTGATGCAGCTTGGGTGATTACTGGATCATGCAACATGCGTTGTTGGTCAAGTTTACGGATTTCGTCAGCTTGGGGAACGCCTGTCCAAGCGGGTGTAACCTTTGCGGTTTGCAACATCATATCGGCCTTGCGGCGGCGCGAAAGTGGAACCAGCAATACGCTCACACCTTTGCGCCCTGCCCGGCCGGTGCGGCCCGAGCGATGTTGCAGCGTTTCTGCATCGTTGGGCAGATCGGCGTGAATCACCAAAGTGAGGTTTGGCAGATCGATGCCACGGGCAGCCACATCGGTTGCCACGCACACACGAGCACGACCATCACGCAATGCTTGAAGTGCCGAGTTACGTTCTGATTGGCTGAGTTCTCCCGAAAGATTCACAACCGCAAACCCGCGTTCGGACAGCGTGGCATGAAGATGGCGCACGTGTTCGCGGGTATTACAAAACACAATCGCACTTGGCGCTTCGATGAGACGAAGCACGTTCACAACAGCATGTTCAACTTCATTGGGAGCCACGCGCATGGCGCGGTATTCGATGTCAGCGTGGGCGCGTTCGGAACCTTTGGCTTCAATGCGCAGAGCATCGCGCTGGTATTTCTTGGCCATGGCCGCGATGGATTTTGGCATGGTGGCCGAGAACATTAGCGTGCGGCGCTCTTTTGGTGTGGCTTCGAGGATGAATTCCAAATCTTCACGGAAACCCAAGTCCAACATTTCGTCGGCTTCATCGAGAACTACGGCTTTGAGATCACCGATCTTTAATGCGCCGCGCTCCAAATGGTCACGCAGACGGCCCGGCGTGCCGACAACAATGTGTGCGCCTTGGTCAAGTCTGCGGCGCTCACGAGATGGATCCATGCCACCGACGCAAGCGATGATGCGAGCGCCAGTGTATTGATAGAGCCAAGCGAGTTCGCGCTCAACCTGCATCGCCAATTCACGGGTGGGGGCGACGATCAGAGCCTGAGGATCAGACTCGTAATCAAATTGCATCGACTCGCCCATTAGCGTTGGGGCAATGGCCAAACCATAAGCAACAGTTTTGCCCGAGCCGGTTTGCGCGGACACAACCATATCGCGGCCTACGGCATTGGATTCGAGGACAGCCACTTGTACGGCTGTTGGTTCGTCATATTTACGCTCAATGAGGGCGCGGGTGATGGGTAGTGAAGTTTGCGGAAATGCCACGAGATCAATTAACTTTTCAAAATGAGGGAATGAATGGCGGGGCTTAGACGAGTTTTTGTGCAAACACCATGGCCAAGTGCTGCTGGGCTGCTATAAGAAATTCATGAGCAAAAAAATTGATTTATCAAAACTGCAACCCGCAACGCGCCTGAGCCATTTGGGCCGTGAGTATTCTGAGCATGGTATGGTGAACCCGGCGGTTTATCATGCCTCAACTGTTCTTTTTTCCGATTATGCGGCTTTGAAAGACCGTGCAAATCAAACCTATAATTATGGAAGGCATGGCACACCCACATCGCGCGCATTGGAAACTGCGATTGCGCAAATGGAGGGTGGGTTTGATTGTAAGGTTGCGCCTTCGGGATTGGCTGCGATTACGACTGCGCTTTTGGCATTTTTGAAATCTGGCGATCATTTGCTGATGACGGACACAGTTTATTGGCCGGCGCGGAAACTGTGCGATACTGTGATCAAGAATTTAGGAATTGAGACGACTTATTATGATCCGCTGATGGGCAAGGGCATTGCTGCTTTGATCAGGCCGAACACAAAGGTCGTTTACATGGAAAGCCCGGGTTCGCAGACCATGGAAGTGCAGGACGTTCCGGCGATAGCTGAGGCGGCGCACAAGGCGGGGGCATTGGCTTTTATTGACAATACGTGGGGCGCTGGACACTTTTTCAAAGCGTTTGAACATGGCTGCGATGTTTCGATTCAAGCAGCAACAAAATATATCGTTGGGCATTCGGATGCGATGTTGGGCACTGTCGTTTGCAACGAAACGACATGGGCGCAATTTAAAGAGGCCTATGAAACGATGGGCATGTTTGCTGGGCCAGACGACATGTATCTAGGCTTGCGGGGCTTGCGGACAATGGACGTGCGGCTTGAAAGACATCAGAAAAGCGCAATGATTGTAGCGGAATGGTTGCGCAGCCAAGATGTGGTTGAAACGGTTTTATATCCCGCTCTTTCAAATGCGCCGGGGCACGAAATGTGGAAGCGTGATTTCAAAGGGGCCTCGGGGTTGTTCTCGGTTATTCTTAAGCCAGTTGCTGAGGAAAGTATCGCTAAGTTGCTGGACGGATTAGAGCTTTTTGGCATGGGCTATAGCTGGGGTGGGTTTGAGAGCTTAGTTGTTCCATTTAAGCCAAACCGAACGGCGACAAACTGGACGGCAGAGGGACCTTGCTTGCGGTTCCATGTTGGTCTTGAAAGCCCAGACGACCTGATTGCCGATTTAAAACAGGGATTTAAGAGAATGCAAAATAACTCTTGAAATTCCAGATATAATTCCCATCTTAGGTACTGAATTAGTTTTTGGAGATGCGGATATGATTAAACGTTTAATTGCTATGTCATTGGTGTTGTTCGGATTTTCGGGTGCTGCTTTGGCTCAAGATGATCCTGAACTGATTTTCAAAAAGAACACGGTGTTTCATTTGCTTTCGCCAGACGCGAAACTTGCGACCTATGTGATTGATGATCCTCAAATTACAGGTGTGGCTTGTTATTTTACAGTTCCTGAGCAAGGGGGCTGGAGTGGTTGGGCGGGTTTTGCTGAACAACGGTCTGAGACTTCATTGGCTTGCAGACAAGTGGGGCCTGTGACCATCGGTGCTAAGTTTGCGCAGGGTGATGATATTTATGAACAGAGGCGCTCGTTATTTTTCAAGACGATGCACATTGTGCGCGGTTGCGACCCCAAGCGCAATGTTCTGGTCTATTTGAGTTATACAGATAAGCTGATTGATGGCTCGCCGCAGAACTCCACATCGACTGTGCCGATTATGCCGTGGGGCAACAGCCCTGCTCCAAAATGCGGAGAATTTGTAAATCCGTAAGGTGAATGCTTTGTCCGGGAGATTGAAAATGTTTGGTCGCGTGTTCTTTGGATTGTTAATGATGAGCACTTGGGCGCACGCCAATGACTCCGTGGCGGAGCTTGGTGCTGGTGGATTGGTTTTGATCCGCGCCAATTCAATTACCATGCAATCGGAGGATTTGTATGTTTCGCCCTCTGAAGTTCGGGTGAACTACGAGTTTCGCAATAATGATAAGGAAACCCATACTTATCTGGTTGCGTTTCCGATGCCTACAATTAATCCTGACAGCTATCTCGACTCTGATGTTTCAATTCCCAATCAAGAGCAAGACAATTTCCTGAACTTCAAATTGACGATTGAAGGCAAAGAGTTTGAACCACAGTTGGAGATGCGTGCCCTTTCTGGCGGTTTGGACGTAACAGATGAACTGAAAGCATTGGGCATTCCGCTGAATCCACTGGCTGACAAAACACGTGGGTTTATTGCAAAGTTGCCCCGTGAAAAGTTGGGCGCACTAATCAGGAAAGGTGCGGTTGTGACCGATGAGAACAACGCCTTTCCCGCCTGGGCATTGAAATCAACCTACTATTGGTATCAAGATTTTCCGGGCAATGCGGTTGTAAAAGTTGCCCATAAATATGTTCCTGCAGTGGGTGGGGCATTTTATAGCGCTCTACCTGAGTATGAAAAACGCAACCGCGATACATACTGTGTGGACGGTGGAACGCAGAAAGCGATTGATGCTAAATTGAAAAACGCAACTCAAGAGCAGCCATTTTTGAGTGAGAATACTCTGCAATATATTTTGACTACGGGGGCAAACTGGTCGGGCTCGATTGAAAACTTCAGACTTGTTGTGGACAAGAAAAAGCCTGATGCAATCGTAAGTTTTTGTATGGACGGTGTTACAAAAATTTCACCCACTCAATTTGAAGTCAAGAGGAAGGATTTTACTCCAGTGAAGGAACTCGAGATTTTGATTTTGAGCGATGTGCCGAAGAACTAAGCCTTCTTCACAAATTCGGTTCGCAACACCAAGCCTTTGATCTTTTCATGCCGGCAATCAATTTCGTCATCGTCGCCCGTCAGACCAATGCCTTAAATTATCGTGCCGCGTTTCAACGCGGTGTTGGCGCCTTTTACCTTCTTGTCCTTGATGAGGGTAACGTTATCGCCGTCTTTGAGTTCTGTGCCGTTTGAAACTCTGACTGTCATATATTCACTTTGAAATTGGCGACCCCGACAGGATTCGAACCTGTGACCGACGGTTTAGAAAACCGTTGCTCTATCCAGCTGAGCTACGGAGTCGTGGAAGTGTTTTTCGCATTGTTTTGTTAATGCGTCCAGAGCGAGGTTCTTCCGAATTTGAAATTGTCAGAATAGGTTTTCTTGTTGATGCGCACTGGAGCTTCGGGAGTTACCGTGTAAGCGATGCCATTCCGCTTGGCATAGTCTTCAGCTTCGGTTTGTGTGGCAAAGTTTAACCGGACTTGAGTGGATGTGTCACCAGACGTCCAGCCCATTAAAGGGTCAGATGTTGGCGCTGATTCACGTACGAACTCTAACGTCCAGTCTTGCGATTTGCCTTTACCAGATTGCATGGCATTGCGGGCGGGTTTGAAAATGCGTGCTGGCATGGCTTTTTCCAATCAACTTCATGAGAAATGGTCGGGGCGGCGGGATTCGAACTCGCGACCCCCTGCGCCCAAGGCAGGTGCGCTACCAGACTGCGCTACGCCCCGACATTTCTATTTGCAGCGTGCGATTAGCCCGCTGCGAAATGTTGCTTAATCACAAAAACTGAAGAACGCAACTAATCTTCTTTGGTTTTAAAAATACGGTGAAAAACCTTGTCGTTCTTCCGAACGCCTAGTCTTTTGATTGTTCCTGCCGCTAACTCTATCACACCGCGCACGGGTTCTTGTATGCTGATGGTGTCTAGCGACTTTGGCACGGTGTTTTCGGCCAAAGCAGCAATTGTTCCGTCTTCACGCACGAAAAGCATATCCAGAGACATATAAGTGTTTTTCATCCACATGGCTGCGGGGCGCGGTTTTTCAAAATCAAACAGCATGGCTTGATCTGGCGGCAATATGTGACGAAACATCAGCCCGCGCTGGCGTAGTTCTTCTGTGTCAGCGACTTCAGCAGACAGCATTGTGGATGCTGTTGAGGTTGAAATTGTTATGGGTTCAACGCGTGGCGGCTCTTGCGCCCAAACCATGCCATGCCAACTCAGTACTAAAAGCGCCACGGCTGCAATGATGTATCGAAGCTTTATCATAACGCTCACTGAACCATAGATTTAGACTAAAATGAGGCCTAGCTCGTGAGGGGCACGCCATTATCGAGCGAGATGCGCACTTCAGCAGCCATTTTGCCACGGTTGCTATCGCCGTAGCGCACATAGACCCAAGTCTCTGGCACCAACTCAACAATTGCAGTTTTGCGCAAAACTTCCATGTGGACAAAAATGTCGCCAAGCCCCTCGCCTTCGCTGACAAAGCCGAAGCCACGTGTGCGGTTAAACCATTTTACTTTGGCACGAACCCAGTTTTGAGTTGCGACTACGGGGTTATGAGTTCGCGCGGGGCGTTCAACAGGATGAATGGCTGTTGATTGATCAACCGCCAAAACGCGCAAGCATTGATAGCCCTTCTGACGGGCAACCACTTCGCAGGCAACGCGCGTTCCTTCAAGCGGCGCATCGAAACCATCGCGCTTTAGGCAACTTAAATGAATTAAAATATCGGGCAAACCATTGTCAGGGATGACGAAGCCATAACCACGGCCGACATCAAACCATTTTACCAGCCCATCGACACGGATGATTTTTATGCCGTGTTCGTTTACATCAACCTGCGAGGGCTGTTGCCCCACTTCGGTTGACGGTTGTTCGTTTACCGCCATCTACTAACCCAACCTATAGCCCCAATGCGACGGGGGCCTCCCCGTCACCTATGACCCAACTTGCGCATGTCTTAACGATTTGTACAGAGAAGAATCGACCGATAGCTGTTGATAATTGTGGATAGTCGTTGTTACTGTCTTGGCCGTCTTCTATCGAAATCATTTGTCATTGTGATTCAGAGGCTTGGTGTTTTATGCAGTGCAAGAATAGTTGCTCAGTTTTTCGATGTTTCAACTCTACGCTGCTTTTCACATGCTCATTCAAGCTCTTTCAAACAAGCAAACCCGCGTTGATTTGCAAAAAACTGATTCGTATGAGAGATGTTGACCAGCAATTTTGAAAGGACTATTCGATGAAATATCTGCACACTATGATCCGCGTTTCAGATCTTGATAAGACGCTCGATTTTTTTACGCGAGTGTTAGGCTTTGTCGAGCTTCATCGCAACGTGAGCGAGAAAGGTCGCTTTACATTGGTGTTTGTGGCTTGCCCTGAAAGTCCCGAATGCCCCGTTGAGTTGACATATAATTGGGATCCGGAAGTTTATACGGGTGGGCGCAACTTTGGCCACCTGGCATATCAAGTCGACAACATTTATGAATATTGCGAGATGCTGATGAAGCATGGCGTGGTGATCAACCGCCCGCCGCGCGAAGGGCGCATGGCGTTCATTAAAACACCGGATGGCATTTCAATTGAAGTGTTGCAGAAGGATGATGG
The DNA here is from genome assembly GCA_043744395.1 of Aestuariivirga sp. Lineage (GTDB taxonomy): Bacteria > Pseudomonadota > Alphaproteobacteria > Rhizobiales > Aestuariivirgaceae > Aestuariivirga. The sequence goes on along the minus strand of JAYTUV010000056.1, from coordinate 12,072 downwards.
CTATCTGCCAGTGGCCGAGCCTTGGGCCTCTATGCCGAATATTGGTTCGTGGTGATTACCACTTGCCCTTGACGGTGAAGGCTTCGTCGGCGCCGGGCCATGGCGGCATGGTGGTGCCGATGGCTTTGAGGTTCTCAGTTCCATCATTGCGGAATTGAAAATGGGTTCCAATTGGAATTGAAATTGATAGGCCGGGGTGGATTTGAACGATCTCCTCGGCCTCATTGTTTTTGCGCCAGAGCTGGCCCTGCCCTTGGGTGAAAAACCAAACTTCTTCGACTGTATGATGCACGACGGCGATTGAAACTTTGCCGGGTGGGAGTGTGAACTCAGCCATTGAACCACGCGCGGTGTTGGCGAGAATGCGAACTTCTGAACCGTCTGGTGCAATAGCATCTGGCTCGGTGTTGCGCAGGCACGTCACGAAACTCATGGCATCAATTGACCACCGTTGACCTCAAGCATTTGGCCCGTGACGTAGGATGATGCTTGGTCGCTGGCGAGATAAAGAAAGGTTCCGGTGCAATCATCTGCAACACCGAGACGCTGCATGGGGATAGACTTGGCAGTGGCGGCGCGTTTTTCAGCATTTGAAAAGCGGTCATGAAATGAGGTGTGAATTGTGCCGGGTGAAACGCAATTGACGCGGATGTTATGTTCCACCAATTCTCGCGCAATAGTTTTGGTGAAGGCGGATACGAAGCCTTTTGCACCTGCATAAACACTGGCCCCCGGACTGGCACCACTGCGGGCGGCGATGGACGTGACGTTGATGATGTTGCCACTTTTCTGTTGTTTCATAATCTCCGCACCAAGGCGGCAGCAATGCACGAGTTGGCGGCAGTTAAGATCAAACACCTTATCGATGAAGTCATCCGTGAGCGCATCAAGATTGGTGCGGGCAACGAGGCTTCCGGCATTGTTGACCAGCACATCGATGCGGCCAAATTTTTTCATTGCAGCGTCGATTAAAACTTGCGGCGCATTTGCCTGAGTGAGGTCGAGCTTCAATGTCGTGATGCCAGCGGCATCGATGGCTTTTAGTTCTTCTCCACCACCGAGATATTGCGCGAAGACTTTTGCGCCAGCTTTAGCAAAGCCAAGTGATGCAGCGCCGCCGATTCCGGTGACACCACCCGTGATGACAACGACTTTATTTTTTAAATCATCAAACATTAGAATGTGAATCCCTTCGGTATAATTTTATGTTCATGAGCTTGGTGTTCCAGTGCTTCCCTAAAATCTGGGTGAGCAATTGAAATCAAAGCCTGCGCCCGTTCTGGAACTGATTTGCCTTTCAGATTGACGATGCCAAATTCAGTTACAACATACATCACATCGGTTCGCGGTGTTGTGACGATGTTGCCATGCGTTAAGTTCATTACGATGCGACTGCGCCGTTCGCCCTTCTTGTCATAAGTGGAGGGCAAACAGATGAATGATTTTCCGCCTTTTGAAGCATAAGCACTGCGCACAAATTGCAACTGGCCGCCAGTTCCTGTCACATGGCGGTTGCCATCTGATTCAGAAGCCGCTTGCCCCTGCAGATCAATCTGGGTGGTTGAGTTGATGGAAATCACCTTGTCATTTTGCATAATGTTGCTTGGCAGATTGGTGTGATCGACGGGATAGGCTAAAATATCTGGATTGCGATCAAGCAAAGCATAGAGTTCGGCGGAACCCAACGCAAAGGAGTAAATCGACTTGCCGGGGTTCAATTTTTTACGAGCGTTGGTCACGCGGCCTGCTTTGATTAACGCGGCAATTCCGTCGGTCATCATTTCGGTGTGGACGCCCATGTCTTTCACATTGCTTTCGAGCAACGTGGTGCACACGGCATTGGGCATGCCTCCAATGCCGATTTGCAAACATGCACCATCTTCAACTTCAGGGGTGATGTTTTTTGCCACCGCCAAATCAATTGGCGTTGCGGCAGGATTTGGCAAAACCACAGGCGGCGCATTATCTCCGTCAATGATGTAATCAACTTCGCTGATATGAACACCAGTGCCTTCCCCAAACACATAAATGTTGCTCGCATTCACTTCGACGATTACTAATTTGGCGCGTTCGACAATGGCGCGGTGCCAAAGATTTGAGGGGCCAAAATTGAAATAGCCGTTCTCATCCATTGGTGCGCATTTGATAATAAGAATATCAACGGGCGGAATGAAGCGCCGATAGTAATCTGTGATCTCACCAAGATTAACGGGCAGATAGGAACAACGGCCGGCATCATGTTGCTTGCGGTCATAGCCCGAGAAATGCAGGCTAAAGCCATGAGCATGTTTGCCCTCAGGATCGCAGTCAATAAAGCCGCGCGGGCGCATGGTGAGGCAATGGCGTATTTTGATATTTGAAAGCTCAGTGATCCGCTCTCCTAATGCGTGATCGAAAACATCAGGCTGACAAAGCGAAGTTGCATAGTCCAACCACATGCCGGACTTGACAAGGGCTGCAGCCTCTTTGGCCGAGATATGTTTGGCTTCGTGCGCCGCTTTGCGGAGTTGCATATGTGCTTCTTTCCATGTGCACCCCTCTTTGGGGGTATCAATGGAGATACTAGCTCTACAAAATTAAAATGGAAAAGAAAAATTGGTGCGCCCTACGGGAGTCGAACCCGTCTTTACAACGTGAAAGGCTGTCGTCCTAACCGATAGACGAAGGGCGCACATGCTAGCCCGATTTGGGCGAACGGCTGCTCTATATGCAGGTTCGCCCCAGTTTGCAAGTGCGCCCTTTTGACTATTCGGAAATTCCGCCTTCAGCCAGCCACCGAGCGCAATCTGCTCCTAATTCGCGTTTGGCATCTGTTTCATAGGCTTTGACATCGGCAGCATTGAGCACGTCTTTCCAACGGCCATTGGTGCCCTTGTTGATGAAAGTTTCGGCACCTCCATCCCATAATGCGCCACCCAAAGGTGCGACTTCTGCGGCATGAGATTTCATATAACTGAAGGTGCAATGATCGACGATGTTCTGGAAGATAGCGCCGTCTTGCTTGATGCCCAGAAAATCACTGATGCCGCAGATTTCGCCCGGTAGATCACGCTTCAGATCGTTGAAATGTACGAGTTTCACATTTGGCAAGTTTCGAATGTTCCACCAGGTGCGCACATTCTCCCAGAATGACCAGAAAGGATAACCATCTTTCTCCAGCCATTCGCGGAAATAGACTGCTGGATCATCTGGCGGTGGTTCAATGGCTGGGCCAACACGGCCGGGCGTGTCATTCAATGCGCCATACCAATGGGCATTGGCATTTTTGTGGTGATTGTAAAGACTCATCATCATGTCGCGACCATCACGCGCAATGTAAAGATATTTTGCTTCGGGCGAAAACACCAAGGCATCAACTGGCAAATGAGTTTTCATAAATCGGCGCGTTTTTTGTTGTTCCAAACCAGCATAGACCTCCGGCGGCATGATGCGAAAATCTATCCAAGGTGAAATGTGGTGGAAATCAATGCCCTCTTGGCCATCATGGAGCAGCTGTGAAATGATTTGCTGCATCCATGTTGTGCCGGATTTGGCATAGGTTCCGATGATAATGTCGTCATCACGAAATTTGAAATTGTTCCATCTGGTGGAATCCATGTGGTGGTTGTGAATTTCGCGGGTCTTTATTGGCGGAAAATTGTGTTTGGGGGCGTTCATGGCTGAGTTCCTCATGTGAAAATCTAAATTGCAACGCCGATGACGGCTGTGGGGGCGGCCGTTACGCCACCTTTTTCCATGGCGGCCTTCAAGCCTGGGTCGCCTAGGAATGCTTGCATGACCTCAAGCGATGGGAATCGATGAATAATGACCATCATGTTCGGGTCTTTGGGATCGTGAAATACTTCGGCACCGGTCACACCGGCCTTGGCACGAATTGGTTCGGCGCTGTCATAGACCGCGCGCCAAGTTGCATAGTCTTTTACCGGGTGGCTGATAACGGCAAGCACAGGGCCTAGGCCAGCGGCTTGCGCCGACGTTCCAAGGGCTGAAATTCCACCAACTGCTGCAGCGGCAGCGGCAAGAAATACATCACGTTTGTTCATGGTCGTTTTCCTTTGAAGACAAGTTTCCCTAGGCGGATCAGAGATCATTCCCTGTTCCGGTTGTTACTTTTTTGTTTTTGGTTTCCGGCTGGCGTTCGCCTCTGCCGATGATTGCAAGCTAATGCGGATCGGAGAATTCGTCGAGGCCCGCCCGCGCATTCATCTCTTGCAGAAATTCACCTGCATTTAAGAAATCTGCTCGTGCAAAAATGCGACATAGCGGCTATGATAGGTCTCGGGGGCGCTTGGACGGATATTAATGAGTGAACCTGAATGGGGTGACTTCAAGTTTATTCTTGCGCTTGGTCGTGGTGGGTCGGTTGCGGGGGCGGCGCGGATATTAGGAGTCGATAGCTCAACTGTAAGCCGCAGGTTGGCTGCTGTCGAAGAGGCTATTGGCTCTATTCTAATCATTCGCGGAGGCCGAGATTTTTGCCTTACCGCACAAGGCAAGGAAGCATTTGCCGCCGCCGAAAATATGGAAACGATTGTCGGTGTCGCACTCAGCCATATTCGAGCCGCGAAGACGGAAATTGAAGGACTGGTTCGGATTTCCTGTGTGCCAGGGTTAATGGAATTTCTCATCCCCCTCCAGACCAGTGTGGCCACGCGTTTTCCTAGGCTCCGCGTTGAAGTTACTTCAGCATTTCAAATTGTTGACCTTGCGAAAGGTGATGCCGATATTGCCTTGCGCATGTCTCCACCCAGTTCGCCTGACTTAATCGGGAAAAAAGCATTTGAATTTGGGATGGGCCTCTATGCGTCCAAGAAATATGTTGCAGAGTATGGATTGCTGGAGAGTCTTGACGATCTCCAGCACCATAAGATTGTGCATTATTCAAACGCATTCAGCCATATTCCAACATTCAGCTGGATTGAGAAATATTTGAAGCCCAGTGAATCAGTGTTGCGCGCTGATGGGCCAGACATGGCACTTAATCTGGTTCGTAGCGGCGGCGGCATAGGCATTGTCGATTGCTACCGTGCTGACAAATCTGCCGATGTAGTGCGTGCGTTTCCTGAACCTTTCAAACAAATTCCGGGCTGGATTGTTTATCACGAATCGCTTCGCAACACAGGCCGCATAAAAGCCATTGTCGACATGCTTGTCGAGTTTCTTGCCCAAAACCAGGCAGTGCTTAGCGGTAAGGCTTCCTATTAGACGAGCAGCGCCGCATCTTCGATCTGCAGAGATGGAACGCGTTTTGCCCCCCACTCGTCGGCGACTAATCTTCCGGCAACATGGATGGGGTGGTTGCGTTCTGATAGCAGCAATTCGCCCAGCTCGGTGTTGAGTGCGCGAAAGGCGATGGCTTTGAGTTTGGTGCCGTCGCTGGCAACTAAAGTGCAACGCACATGATCAGTGCCTGCTTGGTCTGCGTAAATCACTTTATGGGCGGGGAAGACGAACATAGGCGATGGGTGGGCCGAGCCATAGGGGCCCGCTTGTTCGAGGAGTTCGATCAGATCAAGCGTGGCTCCACTGGCCGTTAATGCGCCGTCGATAGGGAGAGACGGATCGCGCAAGTTTTCAACTTCGGGGGCCAGAGATTCATCAAGGAATTGGCGGAGCTCGGCTAGTTTTTCGATTGGCACAGTGAGGCCCGCTGCCATGGCGTGTCCTCCACCTTTGGTGAGGATGCCTGCTTCTGAGGCCAAGCGCACGGCTTTGCCCAGATCAACGCCTGCAATGGAGCGGCCAGAGCCTGTAGCCAATCCGGTTTTGGTGTTCATGGCCAGGACGAGGCTTGGGATGGAGAAACGGTCTTTGAGGCGTGAGGCGGCAAGGCCCACCACGCCGGGGTGCCAGCCATCGGCGGCAACGACAATGATGGAGGGGCGCTTGTCTTTGCCCATGGCGGCTTCAGCTTGGGCAATGGCTTCATCGACGACACGCAATTCGATGATTTGGCGTTTGCGGTTGAGGTCGTCGAGATTGCGGGCGAGTGCATAGGCCTCACCTTTGTCGTTGGTGGTCAGCAATGCCAGCGCTTCTTCTGCGTGGCCCACGCGGCCAGCAGCGTTTATGCGAGGGCCGAGGATGAATCCTAAAGCATAAACATCAGGCTTTCGTTTCAAGCCACCAACGTCAGCGAGGGCTAAGATGCCAGGGTTTTCGCGGCGTGACATGATGCGCAGACCTTGGGTCACGTAAGCGCGGTTCAGGCCTTTGAGAGCAACGACATCGCACACGGTGGCGAGTGCTACGAGCTCGAGCCATTGCAACATGTTTGGTTCGGGGCGTTGCTCACTGTAGTGACCGCGTGTGCGCAGTTCTTTGTTGACTGCTGCAATCAAGATCATGACCACGCCTGCAGCACATAAGTGCCCCTGCCCTGACATATCATCTTGGCGGTTTGGGTTGATCACAGCGTATGCGTGAGGAAGCTCAACACCCGCTTGATGATGATCAACGATGATCGTGGTAAGTCCTAATTCAGCAGCATGGGCTAATGGATCATGGCTCATCACGCCGCAGTCGAGTGTGAGTAGAAGTTCTGTGCCTTGCTCTTTCAGCGTGGTCACCGCTTTTTCAGATGGGCCATAACCTTCGGTCAGGCGGTCGGGGATGTAGACGTTGGCTTCATGGCCAACGCTGGCCAAAAAGCGCACCATGATTGCGGCGGAAGACACGCCGTCCACATCATAATCGCTGATAATGCCGATTGCTTCTTTCTTGAGGATGGCCTCGGCCAAACGTGCGGCACCCTTTTCCATATCCATAAAGGCAGAAGGTTGCGGCATGAGCGAGCGAAGTGTTGGATTGAGGAATGCTTCGGCTTCATCGGTTGTTACGCCACGCGCAGCCATGACGCGGCCGAGGATTTCTGGCAGTTCGTTTTTTTCAGCTATTGTTTGCGCCAACCGTTGATCTTCTAACCGTGCCACCCAACGCTGGCCTTTGACGGATTTTTCAACGTCGAGGAAGGCAGGTTTTTCCAAGAGGGGATTCACTAATTGACACCCCAATCAAATCCGTCTTTCCCGCGAAGGCGGGAATCCAACTCGGCAAAAAAATCAACTATTAGAAAGTTGGGTTCCCGCCTTCGCGGGAATGACGGTTTAAAGTGGCTAAAATCAAAAATTATCCCAATCAAAACCTTTCAATCCTTATAACCCGTGGTGTGCCCGCCACATGGCCATCTTTTTGAATGCGGGCGACGGCTTTTTGGATCGACATTTCCAAGGTGTCATGGGTGATCAGTATAAATTGGGCCGTGGCGCGCTTTGCATCCTTGTCGGCTTTGCCGCGCTGCACGATGCTTTCAATCGAGATTTTTGCATCAGCCAAAATGGTGGCTATGGATGCCACAGCGCCGGGTCTATCCAACAATTCAAGCGCCACATAAAATCCGCCTTCATGGGCTTTGGGCGGGGCTGGTTTGTATTTCTTCAACTCTTTGGCGGGGATGCCGAAGGATGGGCGGATGTTCTTACGCGCAATATCGACGATATCTGACAGCACAGCTGATGCTGTGGGATGCGCACCTGCTCCACGGCCTTCCAGCACCAAATCACCCACGAAATCGCCTTTCAAAACCACTGCGTTAAACACATCATCAGTCGCTGAAACGGGCGAACCGATGGGAATTAAGGTGGGGTGAACGCGCTGCTCCACGCCGCCATCATGCGCCACGGCAACGCCCAGCAACTTGATTTTATAGCCAAGCTCTTTGGCATTGCGAATGTCTTCTAGCGTGATGGCTTCGATGCCTTCAATGCGAATGCTGGCTAGATTCACTTCCGTGCCAAAGGCCAGCGAAGTAAGCACTGCTAATTTGTGTGCCGTATCAAAGCCGCCGACGTCAAATGTGGGGTCTGCTTCGGCATAGCCAAGTTCCTGCGCTTCCTTAAGAACATCGGTGAAGGCTCTGCTTTCATTGGCCATTTTGGTCAAAATATAGTTACAAGTGCCGTTCATGATGCCAAACAGTTTGCGAACGGAATTGCCTGCCAAGCCTTCGCGCAAGGTTTTGATCACCGGAATGCCGCCCGCCACCGCCGCTTCAAAATAAAGCGCCACATCCTTGGCTTCTGCCGCTCGTGCCAAAGCCGCGCCATGATGGGCGAGCAAGGCTTTGTTGGCGGTGATGACGTGTTTGCCAGAAGCAATTGCGGCTTCCACTGCGTCCTTGGCTGGGCCTGTGTCACCACCGATCAATTCGATGAAAACATCAATGCCTTTGGATTTGGCTAGCGCAACAGGATCACCGAACCAATCTAGGTCAGACAAATCATGGCTGCCACGGGTTTTGCCTTTGGAACGTGCAGAAACACCCGTCACTTTGACCGGCATGCCCGCACGGGTGGTCAACATCGCCTCATGGGTCTTCAAAATATCGAGCACGCCTGTGCCCACTGTACCTAAGCCTGCTATGCCCAATCTTAATGCATTCGTCATGTTTTGCCTGTCTTTGTTGGCTGACTTATGGCGGCTGGGGGACGATTTGGCAAGAAATGGACTTGCCGAATTTTTAATCAGCTCTAAATACAAATTGTGGAGGAATAGCTTTCGCTATGACGGATTCGAAACAGACGCCGCCGACTGAATTCAAGCTTCCAGACCCTGTGAAGCTGATGCAGAACCTTGCGAAGGTGTTTGAGCGTGCCTCGGCCATCGCCCGCCAAGTGGCAGAGCGGCCAGATTTACAAAAGCAGGAAGCCGAAAACCAAATCTTGCCGATGGAACAAGTGGCCAAAACTCTGGGTGAAGTGTTTAAACACTATTCCGAAGACCCGGCTAAAACGATGATGGCGCAGATGAAGCTTTGGCAGGGTTACACTGTTCTTTGGCAAGGTGCTTGGGCGCGTGCACTGGGGCAGCAGGTGTTTGCTCTGGTAACGCCTGCCAAAACTGATAAGCGCTTCAAAGACAAAGATTGGCAAGAAAACGCGATTTTTGATTTTCTGAAACAGGCTTATCTTATCAGCGCGAGATGGGCCGCGGATATGGTGAATGATGCGGGGCTGGATGATCATACCAAGCTCAAAGCCAAATTCTATGTTGAGCAAATCTCAAATGCGCTCTCGCCTTCGAATTTTGCGATGTCTAATCCTGAAGTCTTGCGAGCCACACTGGCCACCAATGGTGCAAATTTATTGGCAGGCATGGATAAGTTGGAGCGGGATTTTGGTGATGGCCGCTTGCGTATTATGCAAACAGACAAGACTGCTTTTGAAGTGGGCCGCAACATTGCGCTGACGCCCGGCAAGGTGGTTTTCCGAAATGATGTGTTTGAACTGATCCAATATAATCCGGTGGGCGAACAGGCCTATGAATATCCCCTGCTCATTGTGCCGCCTTGGATCAATAAATTTTACATTCTCGATCTCACACCGCAAAAATCTTACATCAAATGGTGTGTTGAACAGGGCCTGACCGTGTTTGTCATGTCTTGGGTGAATGCGGGCGAAGCGCAGGGCCGCAAAACATTCTCGGATTATATGCGCGATGGATTTTTAACGGCCATCACTCAGGTGCAGGAAGCAACGGGCGCTTCGAAGGTCAATTCTGTGGGCTTCTGCATTGGTGGAACGATGGTTGCTTCAGCACTCGGTTATATGGCCGCTAAGGGTGATAACCGCATCAACGCTGCCACGTTTTTCACCACGCAAGTGGATTTTGAAAAAGCGGGTGACCTTTGTGTTTATGTCGATGAAGAGCAAGTGAAGTGGATCGAAGGGCGCATGGAAGATAAGGGCTATCTTCCGGGTTCGCGCATGGCCGACGCTTTTAATTTGCTGCGCGCAAATGATTTGATTTGGTCAAACGTGGTCAATAATTATCTGCTGGGCAAAGACCCAATGCCGTTTGATCTTTTGTATTGGAATGCTGACTCAACGCGCATGCCCGGCTTGGTGCATTCGTTTTATCTTCGCGAATGTTACATGAAGAACAGTTTGGCCAAAGGGCAGATGATTTTAGATGATGTGACGATTGACCTCTCGAAAGTGCGTGTGCCGATTTATAATCTGGCGGCGCGCGAGGATCATATAGCACCCCTACCCTCGGTGTTCCGTTTAGCTGAATTTATGGGCGGCGAAACGACTTTGGTTGTCAGCGGCTCTGGTCACATCGCTGGTGTGGTTAATCCGCCAAGCATGGGCAAATATCAGTATTGGACAAATGCGAATGGTGCGGCGACGGTTGAGGATTGGATGTCGGGGGCGACTGAGAATGCTGGCTCGTGGTGGCCCCATTGGAAAGAATGGATTACGGCCAAAAGCGGCAAGATGGTGAAGGCGCCTGTGCCAGGCGATGGCAAGTTAAAAGTGCTGTGTGATGCACCGGGTGAATATGTGCGGGTGAAGGGTGAGTGATTGAGGGCCTTTGACTTAAGCACAAAACATTGAACACATCACGACCGCATTGGCCAATTCATCACCCTGCTGCAAAAAAGTGCCAACCAAACCAAAATGGGCTGCAACACAAATCTCGGCCCTTGATACCACCAGCTATTCGGCAAACCGCCAACATCAATCTGGTTGAGCGCATGGTTGATGTTGGCGGGGAACACGCAAATCGCGTAAAGGGCCAGACCAATACCAGCAGCTTTTTGCAAACGTGGGATCATCAATCCGATGGCCCCCGCGATCTCGGCAACGCCCGTGAGCCACACGACTTGCGTTGGCCAAGGCACAAAACTTGGCACAATGCTGATGAACCCTTGCGGTGATCTCAGGTGAAGAATTCCAGCACCCAAATAGAAGGCTGCCAAAACAATTTTTAGGCCAAATCGAAAATTGAATTGCATGGCCTCAATTTGCCATAGAAATTGCCGAACATCAAAAAAACTGAAAGGCGGTTAGTAGTTTACATAAATCAGAAAAGTATTTTGATAAAGTCCGGGTAACGGATAGGGCTTAACTTGAAGCACGCCTTTCATAACATGTGCGCCAGTCCCGGTTCCAGCTGATGTTACAAGTGTAACCTGAGCTAGAATGTTAGTGCCTGGGCCGACAAGCGTTGCAATGCCCGTTGTCATCACTGCAGCTGATCTAAATGATACATTGTAGGGTGTCCCAGCAGAACACGTAACGGCGACATTTGATGTTGCAGTCTCGGTTCCCACGATTGTTGCCATGTTGCCGAAATTTATAGCTGACACGTTGATGGCACATGTTTGAACAACATTTACGCTGGTCGTAACGGATAAAGATTGGGTTGCTGCTAATGCCGCGTGGCTTGTCAGGAGTTGAAACAAGATCAACCCCGCACCCGCTATATTTAACTTACCAAAACGCATTGATCGCCCCTGAGCAGAAGACCGACGATGCCATCAAAAGTTTAATTCCGCGTCGAAAGACACGGTAAATTATGTATTATAAAATTGGATAAAGCGTATTCTACTCACACAACTATGACGTTAGTGCTTTCAGAATTAATCAACTGTTGGCTCCGCCAAGCTTGCATTGGGCTTCGCCTGCACTTTTATAGTTAGCTTCAAAAGTCGGGATACTGCCCTCACGTCCAGTGATATCCATGTCATCGTCGCCAAGACCTAAAAACAAATAACTTGGTTCACCATCTGGTTTGGCGATGCCGATTGTCAATTTTTTCTTTACTGTGCCCCATCGCCCGTGCCCGGTGATTTCGTCGTTATTTTCATGGATTGTCAAAAATCGAAACAAGGTCTCGCCGCAGGCTCCTTTGTCATTTACGCTGATGCCACAAAAATCCTTGCCGCACATTGCAACATCAAAGGTTTTGTATAATTTGCCTTTAGTTGAAAACGCTGGTTTGTCGTCAGAAACTGTCCAGCGCCCAAAATAATGGGATTCTGCTGCACTTGCGTTACCGATACCGCCAAGTCCCGCTAGGATTGAAACCAGAACGGCGCTAAGATTCACGATATGAAATTTGTTCCGCATGTTGAACTCCAATGAAACCAAGTTTGCCTTCAAATAAGGCTCAATGGCGATGGCCCCCGGCTTTATTTCTAACACTCATTTTGCTCTTTGTCACTTACGCTGGCCTTCGCGCTATTTCAGAGGCATTTAACAACGACGCATTTCCTGAGGCGCTGGC